>VBPB01000142.1 GCA_005893365.1 Candidatus Eiseniibacteriota bacterium | reverse complement strand
GAGCCAAGCTGATTCGAAGATCGAAGAAATCGTCGTGCGGGGCACGTCGCAGGGCGCCACCGATTTCGCGGCCTCCGACTCGGTTACCGCGTTCAACGCGGCCGACCTGCAGGCGCTCGGGGCAAAGACGATCGAGGACATCGCCGCGTTCACGCCCAACCTCGAGATCGTCAGCTCGGGCGCGACCACCCCGACGTTCTTCATCCGCGGCGTGGGCTTGAACGACTTCAACGCCAACGCGACGTCGTCGGTCGCCATCTACCAGGACGACGTGAATCTCAACTCGCAGGGGCTCCAGCTCCCGCTGCTGTTCGATCCGGAGTCGGTCGACGTGCTGCGCGGGCCGCAGGGCACCGGCCTCGCGCGCAACGCCTCCGCGGGCGCGATCAAGATTTACTCACGCAAGCCGAGTGGGCAGTTCGACGGCACCTTCATCGGTACCGGAGGGAACTACGACTACCAGGACTACCAGGGCGCGGTCGAGGCGCCGCTGTGGCGAGACATGCTCTCGGCGCGCGTCGCGTTCCGCTTCAGCGACCACGACGGGTACGTGAAGAACGGCTGCGGCGGGCTCCTCCCGGAGCGGTTCAACAGATTCGTGAGGCCCTACCTGAACCAATGGGTCGCGACCTGCCGGATCGCCCTTCCCGTGACGTACGGCACGCAGTTCAGCGTCATCAATGTTCCCAACGTGCCTCCGTTCCTCGCGAAGCGCGTGAACGACCTCCACGTCTGGGGCGTGCGCGGCACGCTGCGCTTCGAGCCCGGACTCGACACGAGCTGGCTCGCGGGCGTGCAGTACACGAAGCGCGACGAGCTGTCCCGGCTCGGACAGGCCTACGGCACGGGCGGCCAGCAGTTCGGCGCGACGGACGCCGAGTCGTACAAGAAGCCGGAGGTCGGGGAGCTGCAGCGTCGCAAGTTCCTCGGCCTCGCCGGACTCTGCAACTGCGACCCTCTTGCCGAGCGGCATACGCTCGAGCAGATGGCGACCGTGGCGGTCGCGCCGAAGCTCGCCCGGGACCTCGATCCCGACCCCTACACCGGCTATTACGACCGCACCGGCCCGACCAAGAACGAGGTCCTCACTGCCTACCTGCGCGGCGAGATCTACCTGCCCTGGGGCATCGAGATGAAGACGGTGAGCGGCTACGCCCAGTACGAGCGGCTGATCGACATCGATCTCGACTTTTCGCCGACCGTGCTCGCGGAAGCGGTCGTACCCGACGACCTCTATCAGCTCAGCCAGGACGTCTCGTTCGAGGGCGACCTCGGCAGCTTCGACCCGGCCACCTGGGAGGCGGGCGGCTACTTCCTCTACGACGACCTCAACGTGAAGCAGGAGGTCACGCTGCGCCAGGCCGTCGCGTCGCTGCTGATCTCGGGACGCACCTACTCGCAGCAGATCCGCAGCTTCGGGCTCTACGGGGAGTTCGCGCGTGATCTCTGGCAGGACTTCACGCTCGACGGCGGCGTGCGCTGGAACTTCGAGAGCAAAGAGCTCCGGATGAAGGTCTTGACGGGCCTCAACAATGGCACCTGCGAGACGTCCTTGTCCCCGACGGGGTCGCTGCCTTGTGCAGACCTGCGCGAGTTCAACGCCAAGTTCTTTCGCCCCGATGAGACGTGGGATTCTCCGACCGGCACGATCCGCCTCTCCTACCACTTCACCGAGGACACGCGCTGGTACTGGAAGTACACGCGCGGCTGGAAGGCGGGGCACTTCAACGCGCTGTCGCCGCCGAGGACCAACGGCATCACGGTGGCGAAGCCGGAGACGATCGACGCGTTCGAGACCGGGCTCGACGCCGGCTGGTTCCAGCACGCGCTCTCGGCGAATGCCGCGCTGTTCTACTACGCCTACGACAACTATCAGCTGTTCACGATCGAGTCCGACTACGGCACGCTGCCCGCATTCGTGGTGCTCTCGGTGGACAAGGCCGAGGTCTACGGCGCCGAGCTCGACCTGATCGCGAAGCCCTGGATGGGCGCATTCGCCGAAGTGCGCGGGAGCTGGCTCGAGAGCCGCTTCGTGGATTTCGTGTCTCAGCAGGCCGTGACGAGGCAGATCGGAGGCACAGCGGTCACGCTGCTGCGCGAGATCGACAGCACCGGATTCCGCCTGCTCAACTCTCCGCAGTTCAAGATCAGCGCCACGATCGAGCAGGCGATCCCGCTCGGCCACTACGGCGCGCTGATCCCGCGCTACGACGTGGTATGGACATCGGAGAACTTCTTCGATGCGACCGAGGGGCGCGGCATCCCGAACGTCGACGGCGAGTTCCTGGTTCCGAAGCACACGTTCTCGCAGACGCCGTTCTGGCTCCACAACGCGCGGCTCTCCTACGCGCCGCCGTCGCGGAATCCCGTGATCTCGTTCTGGGTGCGCAACATCGAGAACAAGCCCTATCGGACGCTGGGCGCCGATGCGACCACGTTCCTCGGCACCACGCTCCACTTCATCAGCGACCCGCGCACCTGGGGCGTCGACGTCGTGTTCAGTTTCTAGCGGGGGCGATCACGGCACCGCGTAGCCGAGCGCGCGCAGCTGGTTGAGCTCGAACTCCTCGATGTCGCGGCGCGGCGCAGCCCCCCAGCGCGGCGGCGCGGCGAGGTAGCCGTCGGCGACCGCGCGCAGCCGCGCCACGTCGTCGGGCCGCTCGCTCGCGATGTCGTTCACCTCGATCGGGTCGTTCGTGGCATCGAACAGCTGCTCGAGCGGGTGCGGCGAGTTGGGCACGCGCACGTAGCGCAGCGTGCCATCGCGCACGGCCACGTTCGGCGCGGGCTTCTGGTTGCGCTGCCCCCAGTTCTGGTCGATGTGGGCGATCCCGGCCGGGTCGGGCCCGGGCGCAGGCTCGCCGCGAGCGGCGGCGAGCAGCGTGGGCACGAGCGAGCGGCCGTCGCTCTGGGCCGGCGCGGGCAGCCCGAGCAGGTCGAGCAGGGTCGGCCAGATGTCGACGTTGCGCGTGCGCGCGTCGACCACCACGCCGGGGTCGAGCTTGAACGGGAACGAGATGAGCAGCGGGACGGTGGTGACCTCCGGGAAGACGTTGCGGGCGTGTCCTTCGAAGCCGCGCTCGAGGAACGCCTCGCCGTGGTCGGCCGCGATCACCACGAGCGTGTTCTCGGCGTAACCCTGCTCGGCGAGCTCGTCCAAGAGCACCGCGAGCACGTTGTTCACCCAGAGGATCGCGTTGTCGTAGACGTCCGAGATCGTGCCGCCGAACTGCGCGGTCTGCTCGTCGTAGGTGTACTCGTGCACGTCCATCAGGTGCAGGTACAGGAACCAGCGCTCGTGGCCGCGCACGCGCAGGAACTCGAGCGCGGAGCTCACCGCGTCTTCGTCGGTCCCGCGGTCCGACACGGTCGGATTGGCCTGGCGCAGGGTAGGTGCGCGCGGCGCGATCGTTGGGCGGATGTAAACGTCGAAGCCCTGATCGAAGCCGAAGTTCGGGGCCACCCAGCCGTTGCGGAAGATGCCCACCGTGCGAAATCCGGCCTCGTGCAGCACCTCGGCGGGCAGGTGCGCGTCGGGCGAGAGGATGTCGTCGAAGCGCGTGACGCCGTTGTGGGCCGGGTAGAGCGTGCTCCACAGCGACGCCATCGAGCACTTGGTCCACGACGACTGCGAGAGCTGGTGGGCGAAGCGCACGCCGCTCGCGGCGAGCCGGTCGAGCTCCGGACTGGTCTCGCGCGCATAGCCGTAGCTGTGGAGCCGGTCGGCGCGCAGCGTGTCGATCAGCACGAACAGCAGATTCAGGTCGCGGCGGCTCTTCAGCGCGGCGATCTCGTCGGCGCCGCCGCGCGGGCGCGGATCGCCCCTCCACGGCAGCCGGATCTCCACGAAGCTCGCGAAGAACATCGCGATGATCAGCGCTGCGGCGAGCAGCCACGGCCAGCGGCGGCGGCGCAGCGGCTCTTTCATGGCCGGGCAGTATAGTCCGCGCGTGCGCCCGGCCTCGTTCTCGCTCTCGCTCGTGCTCGCGCTGGCGGTCGGCGTCGTTCACAGCGCCTGCCAGAAGCACGACCGCCTTGCCGAGGTGCGCGCGCTGCAGGAGCAAGGCGACCTTTACGGGTCGCTCGAGCCGCTGCGCGAGCTGATCGCGGAGCGCCCGAACGACCCCGAGGTCCACTTCCTCTACGGCGGCGCGCTCACGGCGCTCGGTCATGTGAGCCAGGGCGAGTTCTCGCTCGAGAAAGCGATGGAGGACCCGAAGTGGCGCGTGCGCGCGGGCGTCCAGCTCGCGCTCGGCGCGCTGCACGTGGCGGACTACCCGCGCGCGATCGCGATGGCGGGGCGCGTGCTCGAGAGCGAGCCCGATCACGTCGGGGCGCTTCTGATCCGCGCGGAAGCGCGCGCGCGCGACCACACCGACCTCGAGCTCGCGCTCTCCGACGCCGATCGCGCGATCTCGCTCGCGCCTGACCGCCTCGACGCGCAGAAGCCGCGCATCCTCGCGCTGCTCGCGCTCGACCGCATCCCCGAGGCGGAGAAGGCGATCGCGGATCTCGGAAAGCAGCTCGAGAGCAACGAGTCGGGCAAGGCGCTCGCGGGCTGGCACTGCGCGACCGAAGCGGTCTTCAACGAGGAGAAGGCGGTCTACGAGGAGGACAAGCACGCCGCCGCACACGCGGAAAAGCTCTGGAAGAGCTGCCTCGAGCGATTCCCCGCCGATTCGGACGTCGTCGATCACGCCGTGGAGTACTACGACGACAAGAACGACCCCGAGAGCGCGATGGGGGTGCTGCGCGGCGCGCTCGCCAAGGATCCGGAAGCGGACGTCTATCGCTCGAAGCTCGCCGAGCGGCTGCGCGCGGCGGGCAAGCCCGAGGAGGGCGAGGCGGTGCTGCGAGAGGCGGCCGACGCGCAGGATCCGTACCGCGCGGTGATCGCCGGGTTCGAGCTCGCCGAGCACTTCCAGGCGCTCGGCGACTACGCGAAGAGCCTCGAGGCCGCGGAGCGCGCGATGGAGCGCGCACGCGAGCTGGGCCCGCCGGCGCCGCAGGTGCTGTTCGAATACGCAGACGCGCTGCTCCTCGCGGACCAGCTCGATCGCGCCGAAGCGCTCGCGAGGAAGATGACGGTACCCGCGCACCGCGAGCTCGTGCTTGCGCGAGTCGCCCAGGAGCGCGGCGACTACCAGCGCGCGACCCGCCACTACGACGAGGCGTTCCGCCTCTGGCCCGACAACGGCGACGCGCGCTTCACGGCCGCGGTCGCGGCCGAGGCGGACGGCGACTTCACGCGCGCGATCGAGCAGTACCGCTATGCGATCCGGATCCGGGCCGGCGACACCGAGGCTCGCGCGCGGCTCGCGCGCCTGCACCTCGCCGAGGGCAAGCCCGGGCTCGCGCTGGAGATGCTCGAAAGGCCGCCGCTGCTGCCCGGGTCGGAGGCCGATCTGCTCGCGCTGCGCCTGCGCGTGCAGGAGGGCCAGATCTCCGGGAAGGGCGTTCGGGCCACGCTGGAGAAGCGGTCGTCGAAGGAGCCGGGCGAGATCGCGCGCGCGCTCGCGAGCATCGCGCAGGGGCTCTCGGCGCGCGGCGACGCGGCCGGCGCGCTGCGCCTGCTGCGTGAGCAGAAGCGCGTCTCGCTGCGCGACCCCGCCGCCGCGCCGGCGCTGCGCGCGTTCGTGGCGATCGCGAGCGAGTCCGGCCAGGCGGGCGCGGCCGTGCCGCTCGCGCGCGAGGCGGTCGCCGCACATCCCGACGCGGCGTCCGCGCACGAGCTGCTCGGGCGCGCGCTCGAGGCGAACCGGGCGCCGGCCGACCAGGTGCGCGCCGCCTATGCGCGCGCGCTCGAGCTCGACGCGCAGAACAGCGGAGCGCTGCTCG
>VBPB01000417.1:1215-2340 GCA_005893365.1 Candidatus Eiseniibacteriota bacterium | reverse complement strand
GCCGACTCCGCGTCCGCGAAGTCGACCGCCTGCGCATCGAGGCGGCCGGGGTCGATCGCCCCGGAGCTCGCGAGCGCGAGGAACGCCTGGAGATTGCGGTTCTCGGTCCATCGCACGTACTCGATCGGATAGTCGAGCCCTGCCTCCTCGTAGCGGCGGTCGTAGCGGCCGGGGCCGTACGACATGCTCATGCGCAGCTCGAGTTCCTTCTCGTAGAACGTGCGCCGGTCGAGGTCCATCGCGGTCGTGCCCACCGCGACCACGCGGCCCTTCATACGGCAGAGCTCCGCTGCGAGCTGCAGTGGCGCCGCGCTTTCCGAGGCCGCGGTCACCAGCGCGAAGTCGGCGCCGTGGCCGCCCGTCGCAGCGGCGGTCCAGCCGGTGTGATCGTCGTCGGGCTGCGCGCCCCACTCGGCCCCCTGGTCGAGCGCCTGCTTGATCCGCGCGGGATCGACGTCGATGCCAAGCACGCGGCAGCCGTTCGCGCGCAACAGCTGTACGGCGAGCTGCCCGACCAGACCGAGCCCGATCACGACGGCGACCTCTCCGAGCGTCGGCGCCGCCACCCGCAGGCCTTGCAGCGCGATCGCGCCCAGCGTCGCGAACGCCGCCTTGTCGAGCGCGAGCCCATCCGGCGCGCGCGCCACCAGGTTCTCCGGAACCGCGACCCACTCGGCGTGGTTCGCATAACCCGCTCCTGCGCACGCGACGCGATCGCCGGGCGCGAAACCGACGACTCCAGCGCCGACCTCCTCCACCACGCCGGCGCTCGAGTATCCGAGCGGCTGCGAGACGTCGAGGCGATTCATCACGGCGCGCGCGGTCGGCAGCGGCCCCTCCTGCTTCACCTTGCGCAGCACCTGGCGCACGAGGTCGGGCCTGCTGCGCGCCTTGCCGAGCAGGCTCTTGCGCGCGAAATCGATCGCCGTCTTCTCGGTGCCCGGAGACACGACGGAGAAGTGATTGCGAACGAGCACGAGTCCGGGTGCCACTCCCGGAACCGGCACTTCGACGAGCTCGAGCTTCCCGCTCCCCGGGTTCTGGACGATCTGCTTCATCTCCAGGTCTCTCGGCGGTCGGCTTCGCTCACTGAAACGCACCGAACGCGGGGTGCAGCATAGCTCC
>VBPB01000417.1:0-1116 GCA_005893365.1 Candidatus Eiseniibacteriota bacterium | reverse complement strand
GGTGCGTTCGGCTTCGATCTCGTCGAGCGAGTGCTCGCGCGGGTGCTCGTCGCTGCCCGATACCTCGAACACGCGCACCTCGCTCGGATCGCGCACCGCCGTCACCCGCAGCTCCGGATCGGTCATCGCCTCGCGGATCTTGGGGATCTTGTACTCGTCGAATCCCATCAGGCGCAGCGCGGCGAGATCGAGCGCGATCGGATCGGTCGCGGCGAGCACCGCGCCGAGCGGCACGTCGCGCGGCGCGAGCGGCCCCTCGCCCTCGCCCGCGACCACCCCGTCGAGCAGCGTGAGCACGGTGCGCACGGGTGCGGTCGCGTCGAAGTGGCCGCCCCGCGCATCGCTGTAATAGAGGCAGCGGTTCAGGTCGAGGCACATGCGCCAGGTGGTCTGATTGCCGTGCCAGTTGCCGCTGCGGATGAACGCGTCGCCGCGCGCGGCGTTCTCGGCGCGCCGCACCCAGCGCACGAGCCGCGTGCCGATCCCGCGCGAGAGCAGCGCGCGCGCTACCTCGGTGGCCGCGCTGCGCAGGCGATCGAGCGCGGCGCCGCCCGGAAACTCGTCGCCGCCCTGCGCGGGCGATCCGACGCAGTGATGGGGCAGCAGGTTCTTGTCGCGACGCCGGTCTTCTTGTGCGTCTTGAGCTTCGGAAGGTTCACGACCAGGTCCGCCGAGAGCACGGTCTCGGAGACCAGGTACTCGTTGCGGCCGCCCGTGTGGTGCTTCGAGGTCGGGCCCGGGTCGTAGTCGGCGCCGCGGAACCGGCGCGGATCGAGACCCGATCGCGCGAATGCGCTGCGTTCGCCGAGATCGACCAGGCGATAGCCGGCCGGATCGCCCGCCAGGGCGCGCCGCTCGGCGATCACCCCGTTGCGATAGGTGACGGCCTCCCGGCGCAGATCGATCGCCTCGAGTTCGAGTCCGAGCTCGCGGTCGTAGAAGTCGACCAGCTCGCCGAGCCCCGTGATCGCGCGGATCCGCTCCCAGTCGCAATCGTGCTGCGGCGCCTCCGCGATCGCGACCGACCCCTCGCTGCCGGCGGCGAGAAACGCATAGTCGGCGATCGCGCGCACGATCGAGCCGTGCGTGATCACCGATTCAATCGTCGCCTGGGGC
>VBPB01000141.1 GCA_005893365.1 Candidatus Eiseniibacteriota bacterium | reverse complement strand
AGAAGCGCAAGCCCGATGGTTCGTCGCCGTTCCCGCTCGACGCGACCCTGGTCTCACGCGGGGAGAGCGTCCAGAACCCGACGCTGCGCATCGACGAACAGGGCGGGCTCCACCTCGCCTTCGTCGGCAACACCAGCGGCGTCCAGCAGGTGCGCTACATGCGCTGGCAGCCGGACGGCGGCTGGGACTGCTCCAGCACGGAGTTGACGGCGATCACCGACGGCTCCGCCGCCCGGCCGGCCATCGCCGCCTTCACCCCGGACGAGGTCTCGGTCCTCTACATCGGCTTCCCGGGCGGCGTGATGCAGCCGATGGAGCGCCAACGGGTGACCGAGACGCGCCCGGTGGCCGTGCCCGAGCCCGGCCGCCCGGCGCCCGCGCTGGCGCTGCGCCTGGGGCCCAATCCGCTGCCGGCCGGCGCCTCGTTGCACCTGCGCACCGGTGTGGCGGCCGGGTCGGAGGCCGAGGCGGTGGAGTTCTTCGACCTCGCGGGCCGGCGGGTCGCGGCCGTTCCGCTCGTGACCGCGGGGGCGGAGGCTTCCGCCGACCTGTCCGGCGAGTCCACGCGGGGCTGGCATTCCGGGGTCTACTTCGCCCGGATGCGAGGCTCCGTCGCGCCCGCCACCCGGCTGGTCGTGATCCGCTAGCCTCGGTCCCCGAGAAACCCCGCTCACCCGCGAGGCTCGAAGTTCTTGGGGGCGAGCCTCGTCCGCCCGTGACGCCCGGTCGCCCCGACTTAGGTGGTAGAGTCCCCGGGCTCACGCTCTCCCCGACCCCCCCGGCGAGGACACGATGTCTCGACGCCCGATCCCGAGCCCCGCTCGCGCCCCATCCCTGGTCTCCTGCCTGGCGGTCGCCGGACCGCTGCTGCTGGCCGGGCTCCTGCCGCTCAAGCCCGAGGTCTCGGCGCGCTGGGGGTGGAGCGGCGCCTGGATCTACCCGGTGGGTGCGGCCTGCTCGCTGTCCACCGACCCGGCGGGCGGCCCGCGCCCCTATCGCGTCATGCGCGGCGTGGGGGATCGCGACAGCGGAGGCGCCGGACACCAGGGCGTGGACCTCTCCAATGGCGCCGCGGGCGGCCCGGTGCGGGCCGCCGCCAATGGCCTGGTGGTCTCGGTGGGCGCCCAGGGGTGGAACCACGGCTACGGGCGCCACGTCGTGATCGCGCACCGGACCGAGGAAGGGCTGGTCTACACGGTCTACGCCCACCTGGCGCCGGGAACGGTGGCCGTGCGCGCGGGCCAATGCGTGGTCGCGGGGCGACTGCTGGGCCGCGTCGGGATGACGGGACGCGCCACCTCGCCCCACCTCCACTTCGAGGTGCGGCGCGCCGGCGAGCCGGACGAGCGCTGGGAGCACGCCCGAGTGCTCGACCCGCTCCGCTTCGTCACCGCCCACCTGGCCACGCCGCGCGCGGACACCGGGTGGGCGCAACCCTATCTGGCCTGGGCGGAGCGCGGCTCGCTGATCGGCCGCGGGGCGGAGGCGTACCGGTCGCCGACCCGGGCGGAGTGGTGGCGGACGCTGGCCGCGACGGTCCGGCCGCCCTTCCCCGCCATTCCCGCGGCGCCCGAGAGCCTGCGCGGCACCCTGGAGGGCGCCGGCATCCTGACCGAGGCCGGCGATCTCGACCCGGCCGCACCGCTCGAATGGGGCGAGTTGGCGCGCGACCTGGCCCGCGTCCGCACCCGGGGCCTGTGCCTGCCTTCGAGCCCGGTCGGCGCGGAGGCCCGCCGCCGCCATTGCCGCAAGCAGTTCGGCGTGGGGTCTCCGGGCGACGATCCCGGGGCCCTCGCGGACGGCCTCCCCGGCCGCCCCGATCGGGCCGCGGTCTGCCTGGTGCTCGCCGATCTGGCGGGGGATGAACCGCACCACGTCTTCTCGCACCACCGTGAGCTGCTCGGGCGTCAGCGCCCGCAGCCGGCCGCCCCGCCCAAGGCGGCCCCCCGCCCCGGGGGCTGAGGACCCGCTCGGGCCCCTCTCCGGCCGTTCGCCCCTGCTGAGCACGGGACGAGCCGCGACCCCGGCCTGACCGCGCGCGGGCGCGTCCCCTGCCCAACCGACCGGCGTAATGCATCGTTCAAGCATTGCGAGGCTGCGGCCGATGACCCGGACGGTGGGCCCGTCTCTCCCCCGGGCCGGCCCGCCAACCGGATGTCCGCCAACCTCGAGCCGGATCGGCGCGCGCCCGCGAGGCGCGACGCGTCGTATGGCATGGGCACTGCTTATCCTTTGGGACCACTCAGACGATGACCGTTCTTCGCGCGCGGGGATTCTCGCTGGTCGAGCTGGCGGCGGCCATGCTGGTGCTCGGGTTGCTGTTTGCATTCAGCGTCCCGGCCTTCCAGAGCGTTTCGGCCTCGTACCAGCTCAAGGGGGCGACTCAGAACATCGCGGCCGAGTTGCGGCTCGCACGCGAGAAGGCGATCGCCACGGGCACGGAACAGCCCATGCATTTCACCTACAACTGGGCCGGCTGCGGCGGCTGCGACTATCACGTCCATTACGCGAGCGGAGTCGCCACGACCTGGAAGCTGCCGAGCGGGGTCACCTACTACTCCGTGGCCTTTGGGGGGGTCGCGGGCCCCACGATGACCAAGGACGGTCGCGCCAGCACCTCCGGCGACATCATCCTGCAGAACCAGCGCGGGGCTCGGGACACGGTGAGTGTCCAGATGTCCGGCCTGGTGCTGACCCGGTGAGGACCATGACGCCTGACGCACGCAGGCCCCGGCATCGGGGCGACTTTGAGCGCGGCACGACGCTCGTCGAGCTGATGATCGCGCTGGTGATGCTGTCGCTCGGCATCCTGGCCATCGCGCAGCTGTTCCCCGCCGGGGCGCGGGGCCAGCTGCGGGACCGTCTGGCGACGTCGGGGAGCTACTACGCGCACGAGAAGCTCGAGATCCTGAACCGCGTGCCCTGGTCGGACCCGCTGCTCTCGGTCGGCCGCCACCCGGCCGGCACGGCGACCGAGGACCTGGGGACCAGCGGCGTCTGGCACCGGCACTACGACGTCACCACCTTGCCCGCGCCGCTGGAAGACCTGAAGAAGGTCACCGTCACCGTGGACTGGACCTTCGGGGGCGCCCGCTCGGTCCTGGCCACCACCTACCTGAGGCGATAAGGCATGTCGAGCCGACGGGTCCCGAACCCGATCCCATCCGCGCGCCGCGGCTTCTCGCTGGTCGAGATGCTGATCACGCTCACCGTGCTGGCGACGGTGATGATCGTCCTCATGACGGTCATGTACTCCGCCCAGCGCAGCAAGGCGGCGACGACGAACCAGGTCGAGTCCACGCAGGGGGCGCGCATCGCCATGGACATGATGGCGCGCGACCTGCGCAGCGCCGGCTACGGCGCCGATCTCGACTGGACCGCCCTGCCCCAGCCCCCGATCGCCTATGTCGACTCGCTGACCGTGCTCATCAACGCCGACATGTCGCCGTGGCCGGACTCGCTGCCCGGGCATCCCATGGGCATCCCGCAGGCCTACCGGCCCGACGGCCTGCCGCGACCGTTCCAGCTCAACGGCACCGCCTGGCAGCCGCCGATCAAGTACCGCCGCGGCGCCGAGGTCGTCCGCTGGACGCTCGACGCCAACAACGACGGCGCGGTGAACGCGAGCGACTGGACGGTGCCGAACGGGTTGGACGCGCAGCGCACGCCGAACCCGAACGATTACGTGCTCCTCCGCCAGGTGTACGGCGATTCGACTGGGAACGTGGCCGGGAACAACGGCGGCACCACCGACCGCATCGCCCTGGTCCAGCGGCCGTCGCAGAACGGCGTGGCGCCGATGTTCCAGGTCTACATGCAGAACAGCTCGACGCCGTGGAACTGGTCGGGTGGGCCGGTGCCCGCGGCGCAACTCGCCAACATCGCTCGCGTGGTGCTCAACGTCAGTGCCGGCAGCGCCGACGCCGACGTCAAGGGCAAGTACGCCGTCACCAGCCTGCGCAGCGAGATCAGCTCGATGCGCAACACGCCCAACTTCGGCTCCACCACCTACGCGGTGGACGGCACGATCTTCAACGACCTCGACAAGAACGGGACCCGCAACGCCGGCGAGCCCGGCGTCGGCAGCGCCACGGTGCGGCTCGGGCCCCTGGCCACGTCCACCGACGTGGGCGGCAACTTCCTGTTCCGCGTCGAGGCGGGCACCTACACCCTGCGCCACAACCCGCCCCCCGGCTACGGGGTCCTGACCGCGCCCGACAGCTTCGTGGTGAGCGTCGGCCCGGCGGTCTCGCACTCGTTCGCCGACACCATGCGGGCCGGCGGGTGGGTCTCCTCGTTCACCTACAACGACGTGAACGGAGACGGCGTCTACAACGCCGGCGACACGCCGCTCGCCGTGACCAAGATGACGCTCAGCCCCGGGCCGGACGTCGAGTACACCGACAACGCCGGCACCGTGGTCAACTTCGCCTCGGTGGGCGCCTACACGCTCACCGCGGCGGCCCCCGATTCCTTCACCGCCACGACCCCGAACCCGGTGTCCGGGACGATGACCGCGGGCGGCTCGGCCTCGTTCAGCTTCGGGTTCACGAAGGCCGCCAAGGGCACCGTGCAGGGCAAGGTGTTCACGGACAACAACCGCAACGGCGTGCTCGACGCGGGCGAGTCGGGGCTCCAGGGCGTGTGGGTGGGGGTGACGCGCGACGCCGGCTCGACCGTGCTCGGCTGGGCCTACAGCGACGGCAGCGGCGACTACAGCATCGACGTCCCGTCGGTGCAGTCTCCGGCGCTCCCCTACTACCTCATGAGCATCGTCAAGCCCGGCTTCTTCCCGACCAGCAGCACGAGCATCGGTCCGTTCTTCCTCAACCCCGGGCAGACCATCGCCAGCAACAACTTCGGCGAGAGCAGCTACCAGGTCATCACCCTCAACACCAGCCGCGTGCTGAGCCTGGCGAGCGCCGATCTGATGGAGGGCGACTGGAACGGCAGCCACACCGAGAACGCCCGCCAGGACGTCGATCTCGTCCTGGGGGCCGACGCGACCGGCGCGGACCAGATCATGACGTGGTTCAACCAGTACGACAACACGCCGCTCTTCGACGCCGCCCCGTCGCGCAGCTACACCGCCCAGTCGGCCGTGATGTGCCTCGCGGTGGACACGCTCGACAACACGACCACCTTCCGGGTGCGCCCCGACATCGCGACCGGCACCAAGAACGCGACCGGCGGCAATTTCTTCGTCTGGCTGAACCAGAACAGCAACAACAACGAAGGCTACCTGCCGACCAGTGCCAGCCTCTCGTACCGTACCCAGGACCTGGGCGACGTGCAGGCCATCCTCTCCTTCGACTGCGCGGGGGGCGCGATGCCCGACCTGATCGTCGGCACCAAGTCGCCCACGGCCAACCAGGGCACGATCGAGATATGGCAGAACAACGATCTCGCCTCGCCGATCTTCGGCCGGCAGGAGGTCTACCCGCCCAGCGGAGCGATCCCCGGCAACGCGCTGGGAGAGGTCACCGCCATGGCCCTGGCGGACTTCAACGGGGACGGCGTCAAGGACCTCGTGGTCGGGACCAAGAACGGCACCTACAGCGGCCAGCTCCTGTTCTTCAAGAACACCAGCAGGGCCAACGGGGCCCGCTTCGTCTTTCGCGCCGGCTACAGCCTGCCGCAGGACGCCGTCACCTCGCTCGCCTGTTTCGACATCGACGGCGACGGGAAGCAGGACGTCGTCCTCGGCACGCAGCGGAGCTCGAACTCGGGCCACCTGCAGCAGTGGGACAACCGCACCGTGACCGGCACATGGTCGTTCTCGTTCGACCGCGACGTCGTGGCTCCGGGGATCGTGACCAGCCTGGTCACCGCCGATTTCGGCGGCTCGAGCCGCGGCGACCTCGCGGTCGGATACCGGAGCGACCTGAGCAACTACCTGGGTGGGGTGCGGATCTACTTCTGTGACTCCGGCCTCATCCCCGCCTCCGGGAACGACCCCTCGGGCGGCAACGTCCTACGGCGTGAAGCCCGCGCTCCCGGGCCCGCCCTACCTCAGGGATCTGGCCACCGGCGTCAAGATGTCGGCGAGCACCGGCGCGCTGGTCGTGTACGTCCGATGACCGCCACGCCCCGCTCCACCCGGCCGCGGCCGGGACGCGACGAGCGCGGCATCGCCCTGGTGATGGCGCTGCTGGTGCTGATCGTCATCTCGCTGGTGGCGGCGACGCTGCTCACCTCGATCAACGTGAACACCAAGATCGGATCGCACGGGAAGATGGAGATCCAGGCGCTCGACATCGCCGAGGCCGGGATCGCGGAGGCCGTCTCGCGCATCCGCGCCGGCGACATCCCCACCAACGCCAACCCCCGGCAGGTCGCCCAGATCTTCAACACGGTGCCCGGCAAGGTCCCGGTGCTCGGCACCGACTCGATCGCGCTGGCCACCCGTCAGCCGGCCGGGGACTGGCTCAACTACACGACGCTGGGCAAGTCGGACAGCGCCCTCACCGTGCGCTACAAGACCGACGCCGCCCGGACCGTCATCTACCGCTACGATCCCGACAGGAACCCGGCGGTCCAGACCACGTCCGGCTTCCCCATCTTCATCGTCACCAGCACCGGCCGCCAAGGCCCGGCCTTCCGGCGCATCACCGCCGAGGTCATCCAGAAGCCGATCGACGTGCTGGCGTCGGCGGCGCTGGCGGCGCAGCAGGGCATCGACTTCTCGGGCAACTCCGCGATCTGCGGCTACAACCACAGCCTCGACACGCCGCCCGGCACCAAGGGGCGGCCGCCCTGCAACACCTACGAGGTCGGCTTCGGGGACCTCCCCGGCGGATGGAGCTCCAACAGCATCACCAGCCAGGGCTCCGCCGTCCAGACCGGGTCCCCCGTCCCCAACGCCCCCAATCAGCCGGGATTCCCGGCCGGACCGTGGGAGACGCTCGGCATGGGCCAGGCGGAGTTCTTCTCCTGGATCGGCTCGCCGCTCGCCTCCGAGCCGCAGAACCCGCAGGGGGTCTACTACCTCGACAACAACAACGCGACCCAGGACATGAGCGGGGACTTCAAGTACACCGGGGGCACCGGCGACGGCATGCTCTACGTGGACGGCAACCTCGCCATCAACGGCAACTTCATCTATCGCGGCTTGATCTACATCGAAGGCAACCTCGACATCAACGGCACCTGCTGGATCCTGGGCGGCATCATGGTCAAGGGCCAGACCCGCATCAAGATCGCCAACGGCGACTGCACCGTGCTCTACAGCTCGGCCGCGATCTCGCAGAACATCGCCAAGTACGGGGGTCGGTTCGTGACCCTCTCCTGGCGCGAGACCAACTGAGCCGGCCTAGCCCTCGCCGCCCTCCCTCCGCGCCCTCCCTCCGCACCATCCCTCCGCGCCACCCCCACGCGATCCCGCGGCGTCCGGCGCCCGGTCGCGCGGCGGCTTGACGGCCTTGGGGCGCCATGCCATCGTCCCGCCGGTAGCGTCAAGGCTGTGACGGGGACGCGTACGCGTGCGGCGCGCAATCAGCGAGCCGGGGACGGTGTGAGCCCGGTGCCAACCCGCCCGCGGAAGATCACCCCCGAGCCGCCGACCGAAACGGCGCCGCCGCGCTCCCAGGACCCCATGGGGTCGCTCGTCGCGCCGGAGTAGATTCGGACGGTCGCCCCCCGAGAGCGGGCTGGAGCCGGCGGAAGCACGGTTCCCCGAGGCGGTGGCGCCCGCGCGCCCTCGCGAAGTTGGGTGGTACCGCGACCTCGTCGCCCCAACGGTCGAGACCGATGGGGCGATTCGTTTTTTTCTGGGGACCACCGCAACCGGAGGCATCGATGGCCGGCTATCGCGACACGCTCAATCTCCCGCAGACCGACTTCCCGATGAAGGGCGACCTGCCACGCCGGGAGCCCGAGCGGGTCGGCTGGTGGCGCGAGCGCGGCCTCTACCGCAAGCTGCGCGAGGCGCGCCGGGGTCGCCCGGTGGCGCTGCTCCACGACGGCCCGCCCTACTCGAACGGGCACCTCCACATGGGGACCGCGGCCAACAAGATCTGGAAGGACGCGGTGGTGCGCAGCGCCTCCCTGCTCGGCTTCGATTCGCCCTACGTGCCCGGCTGGGACAACCACGGCATGCCGATCGAGACCGAGGTGACCAAGGAACTGCGCAAGGAGGGCGGCACCCCCGATCGTCTGGCCCTGCGGCCACGCTGCCGTGAGTTCGCGGCCCGCTGGGTGGCGATCCAGCGCGAGGAGTTCGAGCGCCTCGGCGTCTGGGGCGAGTGGGAGCATCCCTACCTCACCATGGACAAGGGCTTCGAGGCCGAGATCCTCGAGACCTTCGCGGTGCTGGCCGGACGCGGCTACATCCAGCGGGGCCTGCGGTCCATCCACTGGTGCCCGACCGACCGGACGGCGCTGGCCGAGGCCGAGATCGAGTACCAGGACGACCCGTCGCCCTCGATCGTCGTGGCGTTCCCGCTCAAGCAGGACCCGCAGGGCGTGCTCGCCGGCCTGCCCGCGTCGGCCTTGGGACCGGTGCGGGCGCTGGCCTGGACGACCACGCCCTGGACGCTGCCCGCGAATCGGGGCCTGATGGTGGATCCCGAGGCCGAGTACACCGTCGTCGCCGTGGGCGAGCAGCGCTACCTGCTGGCGGCGCCGAGGCTGGCGCCGGTGAGCGAGGCGGCCGGATGGAGCGGGACCGAGACCGGGCGCCGTCTCAAGGGCCGGGACCTGATCGGCCTGGTCTTCGAGGGACCGTGGGGCAACGACTCGCCGATCGTGGACGGCACGCCGTTCGTGAGCATGGGGGACGGCACCGGCATCGTCCACACCGCCCCCGGCCACGGCAAGGAGGACTTCGCCGTCGGCCAGCGCGCCGGGCTCGAGGTCGCCTGCCCGGTGGACGAGGCCGGCCGCTTCACCGCGGGCGCCGAGCCGTTCGTGGGCCGCAGCGTGATCGAGCCCGAGCTCAACCGCGAGATCATCGCCCGGCTCCGGGACCAGGATCGCCTGGTCGCCGAGGGCACGCTGACCCACGCCTACCCGCACTGCTGGCGTTGCCGCAAGCCGGTCATCTTCCGGGCCACCCAGCAGTGGTTCATGATCATCGACCACGACGGGCACCGCGACCACGCCCTCGCGGCGATCGAGCGCGACGTGCGCTGGGAGCCGCCCAGCTCGCAGAACCGCATCCGCGACGCGGTGCGCCTGCGCCCGGACTGGTGCCTCTCGCGCCAGCGCTCGTGGGGGGTGGGCATCCCCGCCCTCTACTGCGAGGCGTGCGGCGAGGCGGAGCTCGACCCCCGGGTGATGGCTACGGCGGCCGCCCTCACGCGCGAGCAGGGCTCCGACGCCTGGTACCAGCTGCCGGTCGAGCGCTTCCTGCCGCCCCAGGCGACCTGCCGCCATTGCGGCCAGGCCGGGTGTGGTTCGATTCGGGATCCACCCACCGCGCCATCCAGGTCACCCATCCCACGCTGCGCGAGGCCTGGGCGCGCGCCCTGGCCGAGGACGGCCGGGTGCTCTACTTCGAGGGGCCCGACCAGCACCGCGGTTGGTTCAACTCCTCGCTGATGGTCGGCATCGGCGCCTCCGGGCGCGCGCCCTACACCGACGTGCTCACGCACGGCTGGGTGCTGGACGCCACCGGACGGGCGATGCACAAGTCCTTGGGCAACGTCATGGCGCCCGGCGAGGTGGTCGCCAGGTCCGGCGCCGACATCGTCCGGTGGTGGGCGATGGCCGCCGACTGGCGCAGCGATGTGCGGGTCGGGGACGAGATCCTGCAGCGGGTCGCCGACGCGTATCGGAAGGTGCGGAACACGTTCCGCTTCCTGCTCGGGAACCTGAGCGACTTCTCCCTCGCCGACGCCGTCCGAGAAGATGAGCTCACGCGTGTCGACTTGGCGTTTCTTGACCACTTTCGAGCCACGATGCTCCGGGTCGAGCAAGCCTACCGGCGCTTCGAGTTCCACCGTGTTGCGGACGACATCCTCAAGATCTGCGTCGAGGATCTTTCTGCTGTGTACCTCGATGTCGCCAAGGATCGTCTATACGTCTTGGCAGCATCTGATCCCGGGAGGAGGTCGGTGCAGACGGTGCTTTGGCGGGTCTTGCACGACCTAGCCATTGCCGCGTCGCCCATCCTGGCATTTACCTCTGAAGAAATATGGCAA
>VBPB01000140.1 GCA_005893365.1 Candidatus Eiseniibacteriota bacterium | reverse complement strand
CCAGCGGACGCTGAGCGCCAGGCGATGCTTGGCGTCCCACGCCACCACCGGGCCATGCAGCGTGTAGCGCCGCTTCTGGCCCAGCGGCGGGATGGGCAGGATGCCGAGCACGCGGTAGCGCATGGTGTAGTCGGCCTCGCGCACCGGCACCCAGCCGCGGCGCCAGAGCACCCGGCGGCCATCGGCGGAGAGCGTGTCGGCGTAGACGTCCATGACGTCGGCCCCGGTGGCGGTGAGCCCCCAGGCGCAGCGCTCGTTGCGTCCGCTCACGATCACCGGCATGCCGGGCACGCAGGCGCCCGCCGCCTCCACCACGCCCGGGACACTGAGGTGCACGACATGGAGCGGGCCGGGGGTCCCGAGCCCGAGATGCGGATCGTTGGCGAGCAGCGGGGCGCCGCTGGCGCTGCGGCGCGGCCCCACGGCGAACACGTTGCTCGCCCGCTCGTCGGGATCACGGGTGGGGGTGGGCAGCACGCCCGCGAGCGTGGCGCGCGCCTGGCGGTCCGAGGCCAGCGTCCCGCCCGCGCCGCCGGTGGTACTACCGTAGAGCCGCCGCGCCACGCTGTCCGGGATGCTGGTCACGGTCACGTCGCGCTCGTAGCGGTGCCGGCGCTTGAGCCACGCCGGACCGTGGTCGCGGAGCTCGCGCGCCTCGTCCAGCTCGGGCAGGTCCAAGTCGAGCAGGACGCCCTGGGCGAGCAGCATCAGATAGGCGTTCTCGGGCTTCCAGGGCGCGGGGAACCTGCCGAGCCGGCGGAACTCGGGCGGCCACGGGGCCGCGCCGCTGCGGCAACGTTCGATCCAGGCGTTGATGCCGGCGGCGTAGCGTTCGAGCGGGGCGCGGACCGCGGGATCCCGGCGCTCGCGCTCCCAGATGCGCCCGGCGCGCTCACGGATCTGGAACAGCTGGGCGCCGCCGTCGGCGGTGAGACTCCGGTTGCCGAACCACTCCCACAGCTCGCCGCTCGACGCGCGGCGGGTGTATTCCAGCTCCCACAGCCGGTCGCGGGCGGTGGCGTAGCCCCAGGCGAAGTAGAGGTCGGCCAGGTTGGCGGCGCGGATGTGGGGGATGCCCCAGCGGTCCACGACCACGCGCGCCGGGGCGGCGAGCCCGGGGACGGTCGCGACGTCGGCGGGTCGCGCCGGAGCGCCCGCCGCGCGCGGCCAGACCAGGGTGGCGAGGAGTGCCAAGGCCAGCGGCGAGGGGGCTCGGGCCATCCGGCGGAATGTGACATCCGCCGCGCCGGCCGTCCAGGCGCTTGGCGGCGCGCCGGCCCCCAGCGTGTCATCTTGTCGCATTCGCCTGCCAGCATGGCGTAGTCTAGGGCATCCGGATGGGGTTCGAGCCCTGTCCCGCATCGTCTCGGAGTTGGCGTGCGACTTGCTGGTGGCAGCGGGGTTTTTTCCCAGCCGGAAAGGAGCCATGGCGATGAGTGGTCTTGGTGTGTTGGAGGCCCCGACGAGGAGCCCGGTCGTGAAGGAACACGTGCTGTCGGTGATGAACTCCGTGCGGGCCAAGAATCCGAACGAGCCCGAGTTCCATCAGGCGGTGCAGGAAGTGCTCGAGACCCTGAGTCCGGTCCTCGAGCGGCATCCCGAATACCGGTCGGCCCGCATCCTGGAGCGCATCGTGGAGCCGGAGCGGGTGCTCATGTTCCGCGTGGCCTGGATGGACGACCAGGGCCAGGTGCAGGTCAACCGCGGGTTCCGCATCCAGATGAACAGCGCGATCGGCCCCTACAAGGGCGGGCTGCGCTTCCATCCCTCGGTGAACCTGGGCATCCTCAAGTTCCTGGCGTTCGAGCAGGTGTTCAAGAACTCGCTCACCACGCTGCCGATGGGCGGCGGCAAGGGCGGTTCGGACTTCGATCCCAAGGGGAAGAGCGACAACGAGGTCATGCGCTTCTGCCAGAGCTTCATGACCGAGCTTTCGCGCCACATCGGCCCCGACACGGACGTGCCGGCCGGTGACATCGGCGTGGGCGGCCGCGAGATCGGCTACCTGTTCGGCCAGTACCGACGGCTGCGGAACGAGTTCAGCGGCGTGCTGACCGGCAAGGGCCTGGGCTGGGGCGGCTCGCTCATCCGTCCCGAGGCGACCGGCTACGGCTGCGTCTACTTTGCGGCCGAGATGCTCAAGACCCGCAAGCAGAGCCTCGAAGGCAAGGTGTGCCTGGTCTCGGGCAGCGGCAACGTCTCGCAGTACACGGTCGAGAAGCTGCTCGACCTGGGCGCCCGACCGGTGACCCTGTCGGACTCGAACGGCGTCATCTACGACGCCGCGGGCATCGACCGCGAGAAGCTGGCGTGGGTGATGGAGCTCAAGAACTCGAAGCGCGGCCGCATCATGGAGTACGCCGACCGCTTCAAGAGCGCCAAGTTCATCCCGGCGGATCCGTCGCTCGACCACAACCCGCTCTGGGACCTCAACGCGGACTGCGCGTTCCCGAGTGCCACCCAGAACGAGATCAACGGCCGCGACGCCGCCAACCTCGTCAAGCGCGGGGTCACGCTCGTGGCCGAGGGCGCCAACATGCCGACCACGCTGGACGGCGTGAAGGTGTTCCTGGACTCAGGGCTCATGTACGGGCCGGCCAAGGCGGCGAACGCCGGCGGGGTGGCCACCTCCGGGCTCGAGATGTCGCAGAACAGCATGCGGCTCTCGTGGACCCGCGAGGAGGTGGACGATCGCCTGCACAAGATCATGATCGCCATCCACCAGGCCTGCGAGACCACCGCCGAGAAGTTCGGCGCCCCGGGGCACCTGGTCATCGGCGCCAACATCGCCGGCTTCCTCAAGGTCGCCGACGCGATGATGGACCAGGGACTGGCCTGATCGCACCACAGCCGATACCCTTGGCACCGGGCGGGATCGTCCGCCCCGCGCGGGGGAGGTCGGCCGGATGGCCATGCTCGGTGCCCACGAGCCGCTCGTGACGACGACGGCGGGCGGTCCGTTCCAGGCGTTCCAGGACCTGATGCCCTATCGGGTCCAGGACATCCTGCTGGTCGCGAGCCTCTACGACGCCTTCACGCTCCAGGAGGACGGCCGGCTCAACGAGCTGATCCTCGGCGAGTTCCTGGAGCTCTCCCTCCACCACACGCCCGGACTCACCCACGTCGCGAGTGCGGCCGAGGCGCTGGCGCTCGCCCGGTCCGAGCGGCGGTTCAACCTCATCATCTCGACCATCGACCCCGGCGACATGGACGCCGCGGCGCTCGCGCGCGAGGTCAAGGGCGCCGGCCTCGACGTGCCGGTCGTGGTGCTGGCCTATGACAACGACGAGCGCAAGCGCTTCATCGCCCGACACGACACCTCGGACATCGAGCGCATCTTCCTGTGGCAGGGCGACGCGCGCATCCTGGTCGCCATCGTCAAGTGCATCGAGGACGCCCGCAACGTGCAGCACGACACGCCGGCCGGCGTGGGCGTCATCGTCGTGGTCGAGGACAACGTCCGCTACTACTCCTCGTTCCTGCCCGCCATCTACACCGAGCTGATCCGCCAGTCCGAGCGCTGCATCAGCGAGGGCGTCAACCTCTCGCACAAGCTGGTGCGGCTGCGGGCGCGGCCCAAGATCCTCCTGTGCGGCACGTTCGACGAAGCCTGGACCCATCTCACGCGCTATCAGGGTCAGTTGCTGGGCCTGATCTCCGATATCCAGTTCCCGCGCGGCGGGGCGCTCGCGCCCACCGCGGGCTTCGACCTGGCGCGCATGGTGCGGGGGCTCCTGCCCGATCTGCCCATCCTGCTCCAGTCGAGCCGGGCCGAGTACGCCGGGGCCGCCGCCGAGGTGGGAGCCGCCTTCCTGCTCAAGGGCTCCGACACGCTGCTCGCCGAGCTGCGCCGGTTCATGATCGAGCACTTCGCCTTCGGCGACTTCGTGTTCCGCACCCCGGATGGCGTCGAGGTGGGGCGCGCCCACGACCTCAAGAGCCTGGAGGAGCGGCTCGCCACCGTGCCGGTCGAGAGCATCGGCTACCACGGCGAGCGCAACCACTTCTCGCGCTGGTTCATGGCCCGCACCGAGTTCGCGCTGGCGCAGAAGCTCAGGCCGCGCAAGGTCTCCGACTTCGCGAACCTGGAGGAGCTGCGCCGCGACCTGATCGCCTCGATCGCCGAGCACCGGCGCGAGCAGAGCGAGCTGCTGGTGAGCGACTTCGACCGCCAGACCTTCGATCCCTCGGGCGCCTTCCTCAGCCGCATCGGCGGCGGCTCGCTGGGAGGCAAGGCGCGCGGCCTGGCGTTCGCGCGCTTCCTGCTCAACTACCATCGCGTCGCCGACCGCTTCCCGGGCGTGCGCGTCGGCGTGCCGCCGGCGGTGGTGCTGGCGACCGACGTGTTCGACCGCTTCCTGGCCGAGAACGACCTGCTCGGTCTGGCGCTGAGGTCCGAGGACGAGCGCGAGATCGAGCGGCGCTTCCTGGCGGCGGCGCTGCCGGCCGACGTGGTCCAGGATCTGATCGCCTTCCTGGACGCCGTGCACTGGCCGCTCGCCGTGCGCTCGTCCAGCCTGCTCGAGGACTCGCAGTACCAGCCCTTCACCGGCGTCTACGAGACCTACATGCTCTCGAACGACCAGCCTGGGCTCGAGCCGCGCGTCGAGCGGCTCATGGAGGCGGTCAAGCGCGTGTACGCCTCGACCTTCACCAACCGCGCCAAGGCCTATCTGCGCGCCACGTCCTATCGACTCGAAGAAGAGAAGATGGCGGTCATCCTCCAGCGGGTCGTGGGGGCGCGCCACGGCCCGCGCTTCTATCCCGACTTCGCCGGCGTCGCGCGCTCCTGGAACTGCTATCCGACGCCGCCGCTCAAGCCCGAGGACGGCGTGGCCTCGGTCGGGCTCGGCCTGGGGCGCACGGTCGTGGATGGCGAGCGCTGCCTGAGCTTCTGCCCGCGCCATCCCCGGCACATCATCAACTTCTCGACCGTCGAGGACGTGCTGGCCAACTCCCAGCGCACGTTCTGGGCGCTGACGCTGGAAGGCCGCGACGGCGACGGTGGCACCCCGCACGAGGCCCGGTTCGACCTCGAGACCGCCGAGACCGACGGGACGCTCAACGCGCTCGGCTCCACCTATTCGCCGCAGAGCGACGCGGTCTTCGACGGCCTGGGCCGCGAGGGCACCCGGCTCGTCACCTTCGCGCCCGTGCTCAAGCACCGGGTGTTCCCGCTCGCCGAGATCCTCTCCGACCTGCTCGCGATCGGCAGCGAGGGGATGAACAGCCCGGTCGAGATCGAGTTCGCCATGCGCCCCGGCAGCACGCTGGGCGCCCCCGCCGAGTTCGGCTTCCTGCAGATGCGCCCGCTGGTCGTGGCACGCGAGGCCGAAGCGCTCGAGGTGGGCGAGGTGCATCCCGAGCGGCTGCTGTGCCACAGCCCGCGGGTGCTCGGCCATGGGCGCATCACCGGGCTGCGGGATCTGGTCGTGGTCGACTTCCACCGCTTCGACCGGGCGCACAGCCTGGCCGCGGGCCGCGAGATCGCGCGCTTCAACGCGCGGCTGATGGCCGAGGATCGGCCGTACCTGCTCATCGGCGTGGGCCGGTGGGGCTCGACCGACCCGTGGCTCGGCATCCCCGTCACCTGGGACGAGATCTCGGGGGCCCGGGCCATCGTCGAGAGCGGCTTCAAGGACTTCCGCGTCGAGCCGTCGCAGGGCAGCCACTTCTTCCAGAACCTGACCTCGTTCCAGATCGGCTTCTTCACGGTCAATCGCGAGGTGGGCGAGGGGTTCGTGGACTGGGAATGGATCGCCGGCCAACCCGCCGAGGGCGAGTTGGGCTGGGTACGCCACCTGCGCTTCGACCAGCCGATGGTCGTCAAGATGGACGGCCGGCGCGGCGAGGGCGTCATCTACAAGCCCGGATCCAGCCCGGACCCGGACGATCGCTGAGCGGAGCCCGCGTTTCCGCTCGGTCGCCTCCGACTGAAGTAGGACAGCGCGACCCGCACGCGCTGCTCGAGCGGCGCGTCGGGGATGTCCTCGCACAGCGCCGCGGCGGCCCGTGCCTCCTCGGCGCGGAAGCCGAGGCCGCGTAGCCAGGGGATGACCTCGTTCGCCTTGGCGCGCGCTTCCGCCGCCGCTGCGTGCGCCTTGGCTTCCGCCTCGGCACGGGCTCGCGCCGCGGCCTCGGCGAGTGCCGCCGCCCGCCGGTCGGCCGCGGCGCGCTGCGCCGCCTCCCGCTTCTCGTCCATGAAACCGGCCCCGAACACCCGCTCTGCCTCATACTGATTGTGGGCACGACACCGGATGCGAATGCCCGCCACCGTCGCCTCACCGCCGCGGGCGAATGCCTCGCTGTGATCGAATTCGAGGAACTTGCGCGCCTCACAACGGTGACCGGCTTCGCTCACGAACGTGCACTGGCCGCCGTCGCGCTCCCAGACCGCCCGCTTGACCGCCGCGGGGATGTGCCGCGTGCCCGTTCTCCCGCGCTGGTCCCGGCGGGGCCGCTCGGTCGCGGCGAACTTGGTCTTCTCCAGCTCGCGGATGTACGCCTTGAGCGCACGG
>VBPB01000164.1:6179-12128 GCA_005893365.1 Candidatus Eiseniibacteriota bacterium | reverse complement strand
TTGCGCTGGATCAGATTGCCCGGAGCGTTGTACAGGTAGATCCCGTTGGCCTGGCGCTGGGCCGCGAAGACGTTGCGGAACGACTCGTTGTCCTCGAGCGTGCAGCCGGTGCTGCCCGCGGTCAGCGCGATCCCGTGGTCCCCGTTCACGAACACCAGGTTGGCGCGGATCCCGATGGCCGAGCAGCCGCTGGCCTGGATGCCGTAGCGCCCGGCCAGGCTGATGACGTTGTGGAGCACCTCGACGTTCGACGATCCGGTCAGCTCGACGCCGCGGTCCTCGTTGCGGGTGATGGTGAAGCCGTCGAGAGTCACCCAGGAGCGCCCGGCGAGGTAGAAGCCGTAGGCGCGGTGGCCCACCGCGGCCTGGCGGAGCCCGGGGTTGCCGCCGGCGTTGACGTAGAGGCCGGTGCCGGCCACGTAGACGAACGAGCCCGGGGCCAAGTCCGCCGGCGCGGCGCCGGACCGGGTGAGCCGCACGCCGTCGACGAACACCTGGACCGGGCTCCAGGTGACGGTGGCCGCCAGCCACACGTCGCCGCTCTGCTCGACCCAGCGGGCGGGGTCGGAGAAGTCATCGGCGCCGTCGATGACCACCGGCTGGTCGGGAGCCCCGAGGGCGCGCAGGGTGAGCGGGCTGCCGGCCGCGCCCGAGGCGGGCAGGGTCACCTGCTCGCGGTAGACGCCGGGCAGGACGTTGAGGGTGGTGCCGGCGCCATGGTGCGCGGCCAGGGCGGCGGTGATGGTGCAGTAGGGCGTCGTCAGGGTGCCGGGTCCCGCGTCGGAGCACGAGCCGCCGCCCACGTAGTAGTCGGCGGCGCTCGCGGGCGGCGTGAGCCCGATCGCGGCCCCGGCGATCAGCGAGACGATCGCCGCCAACCTTCCGTGGCGGGTGGTCCGCGAGGGGTCCCCACGCCCGGCATCCCTTGCGGCCGCTGCCCGCGGGCCGCACGCATCACGCATCCGCATCCCCAGGCGACCGATTCGAAAGCGTTCGTGAGAGCAGCTTGGCAGACGTGGAGCGCGGGTCGTCGCGATCCTCTCGCCGACCAGACTCAGGATACCGACGCGGCCGCGACGCATCCATGGGGCGAACCCCGGAAAGCGTCCGAGGGATTCGCATGATGCGGGGCGGCCGCGTGGGAGCCGCCGACCGCTCCCTGGCCACGTTACCCATCGGTTACACGCATTCGACGGCTCCAAGACCAGCGTGGCTCGAGCCGGCGGTACACTGCCGAGCGGCGCGTGGGAGAGTTCAGGTGAAGAACGCCGCGCCGGGGGCGCTTCGAGCCCGAGCCGTGTGCCGCCGCGGTCTTGCCGTCGGGTCCAACGTTGAAGGGAGGGCACACATCGTGAGTACCCACCGCACCGCGATGAGGAACGTCGTGACCGCAACCCTCGTCGCGCTGGTCGTCGCTTTGCCCGCCATGGCGGGTTCGGGCAAGCAGCACCATCGGCCGTCCACCCGCGAGCCGATGAAGAACTATGGCGTGGTCTGGGAGCACAAGCTGACCCGATCAGGAATGCCGCGCGCCGACACGGGATGGGACTGGCTGCGCGAGCAAGGGGTCAAGAGCGTCGTCACGCTCCGCGAGGATGAGGATGTCGATTACGCGAAGCACGGATTCACGAATGTCCTGAGGATTCCCCTGAACGAGTCGAGTTTCCCCACGGAGGCTCAGGCCCGACAGTTCCTCGCCTTCATCCAGGACCCGGAGAACCAGCCCGTCCACGTTCACTGCGCGGCGGGGAAAGACCGTACCGGCTTGATGGTGGCGCTGGCGCGCTACGCCGTGGACGGGTGGCCCCTCGACAAAGCTCTGGCAGAGGCGCGCACCTATCGTGGCGGAGAGAGCCTCGACCATGACCGAGTGGCCTGGCTCAAGGACTGGGCCGGCAAGCATCCCCCCGGCAACGCTCGGCTCGAAGGGCTCCCGTCCCCCGCGCGGAGCGGAGGGGTCCCTCATCCGTGAGGGTCACGGTCCTCGTGGAGATCGCCGCCGCGGGCCGGGCGATCCGTGAGGGCGCTGGGCCATTCGGATGCTTCAAGGCGCTGCCCAGACTGCGCTTGAAGCTGTCGGGATGAGGCGGCCAGCGCAGCCGGCAGGGGTTGGAGCGCTGCGCCGTCCGATCAACTGGCCGCGCGGCCAGTCGGCGCTTCAGCCAGACAACGCGCCCCGGGGCGCGTTCGTAGGACCCTGGCCCCGGGGTCCGTCCATGCCTTGCGGACGGGCCGACGTGACGCCCGTGATGCCCGAGTGCGTCGCCACCACTCCACCTCGCCAACCCCCCTGATGCCAACGCACGCTGCGTGCGCTACTGTTCCGGTCACCATTTCCAGCAGGTCCCGCTACCCCAGCCAGGAGAGACGACCATGTCACTCCCTACTCGTCTGGTATCCCGTCTCATCGCCTTCGCCCTGCTGTCCGCCTTCGCTCCGGCGGTCGTCGCCGCCCCGGCCACCGCCCCCAAGCCCCCGGTCGCCCGCGTCGAGGTGGTGCGCGACACGCTCCACGGCGTGGTGATCGAGGATCCCTACCGCTGGCTGGAGGACAAGAACGCTCCCGAGACCCGGGCCTGGATCGACGCCGAGAACGCCTACACCGACGCCCTGCTCGGGCCGCTGCCCGGGCACGAGCGGGTGCACGCCCGGCTCGAGCAGCTGATGAAGATCGACTCGCAGGGGGTGCCGTTCGAGCGCGGCGGCCGCTACTTCTTCTCGCGGCG
The DNA here is from genome assembly GCA_005893365.1 of Candidatus Eiseniibacteriota bacterium. Lineage (GTDB taxonomy): Bacteria > Eisenbacteria > RBG-16-71-46 > RBG-16-71-46 > RBG-16-71-46 > WS-11. Next base: position 9,402 of record VBPB01000164.1, on the reverse strand, counting down.
GCTGGCGAGCCAGGACATCCCGGTCCTCTACCTGCGCCAGGGGCTGGAGGGGAAGGACGAGGTGCTGGTCGACCCCCAGACGCTGAGCGCCGACCACACCGTCACGGTGTCGTTCGTCGATGTCACGAACGACGGCAAGCTCATGGCCTACGGCACGCGGCAAGGCGGTGAGGACGAGGTCACGGTCGCCTTCAAGGACCTCGACACCCGCCAGGACCTGGCCGACCACCTGCCGCGCGCGCGTTACCTCGGCGTTTCCATCACCGCCGACCGGCGCGGGGTCTACTACTCGCGGCAGACGCCGCAGGGCTCGCGCGTCTACTACCACGCCATGGGGACCGACCCGGCCCAGGACCGGATGCTGTTCGGCGAGGGCTACGGCCTCGACAAGATCATCGGCGTCGGCCTCTCGGACGACGGGCGGTGGCTCAGGATCACCGTCAACTACGGCTCGGCCACCGACCGCACCGAGGTCTACGTCATGGACGTGGCCGCGGGCGGGCCGATCGTGCCGATCGTCAACGATGTCCCCGCCTACTTCTCGGGGCGCATCGCCGGCGACACGATGTACCTCAAGACCAACTGGGACGCCTCCAACTACCGCATCTTTGCCGTCGACCTGCGGCATCCGGCGCGCGACCAGTGGAAGGAGATCGTCCCCGCCGGGGACGCGGTCATCGACGACTTCTCGCTCTCCGGCGGCAAGCTGTTCGTCCAGTGCCTCAAGGACGTGGTCTCGACCGTGCGCATCGTCGATCCCGCCGGCAAGCCGCTCGGGACCATCGCCTTCCCGACGCTGGGATCGGCGGGGGCGATGACGGGCCAGTGGGACAAGCCCGAGGCGTTCTATACCTTCGCGTCGTTCCACGTGCCGCTGACCATCTACCGCTACGACACCGCCACCGGCAAGCAGACAGTCTGGTGGCGGGCGCCGGTGCCCATCAAGAGCGACCAGATGGAGGTGAAGCAGGTCTGGTACGCATCGAAGGACGGGACCAAGATCCCGATGTTCCTGGTGTGCCGGAAGGGCCTCAAGCTCGACGGCTCGAACCCCACGCTGCTGACCGGCTACGGCGGCTTCTCGGTGAGCGAGACGCCGGGCTTCTCGGCGCGCGCGGCGCTGTGGGTCGAGAGCGGCGGCGTGTACGCGCTGCCCAACCTGCGCGGGGGCGGCGAGTTCGGCGAGGCCTGGCACAAGGCCGGGATGCTGGACAAGAAGCAGAACGTGTTCGACGACTTCGTCGCCGCCGGCGAGTGGCTGATCGCCAACAAGTACACGCGCGCCGACCGGCTGTGCATCTCGGGCGGCAGCAACGGCGGCCTGCTGGTGGGGGCCGCCTTCACGCAGCGGCCGGACCTGTTCCGCGCCGTGGTCTGCTCGGTGCCGCTGCTCGACATGCTGCGCTACCAGAACTTCCTGGTCGCCCGCTTCTGGGTGCCGGAGTACGGCTCGGCCGAGGACGCCGACCAGTTCAAGTTCATCCGCGCCTATTCGCCCTACCAGAACGTGAAGCCGGGAACCCCGTACCCGGCGGTCCTGTTCGTCTCCGGCGATTCCGACACCCGCGTGGACCCGCTCCACGCGCGCAAGATGTGCGCGCGGGTCCAGGCGTCCACCGGCTCCGACCGCCCGGTTCTGCTCCAGTACGACACCAAGGCCGGGCACTCGGGCGGCAAGCCGATCCCCAAGCAGATCGACGACCTCACCCAGGAGCTGATGTTCCTGTCGTGGCAGCTGGGCGTGACGCTGGCGCCGGGCGGCCCGGCGGGGGCGAAGGCGGCGCTGCCGGCCGAGTCGCGGCGTCAGTAGAGGTAGGGCACCAGCCGGCGCGTGCGTCGCGCATAGTCCGCGTAGGCGTCTCCGAACGCCGCGGAGAGCGCCCGTTCCTCGATCGCGATCCGATACAGGAAGGCCGCGGTGATGGGGACGACGATCGCCACCAGGCTCGCCCAGTTGCGCAAGGCGATCCCCAGGCCCAGGAACGACAGCAGCGAGCCCGAGTACGAGGGGTGGCGGACCACGCTGTAGAGCCCGCTCCGGTTTAGCTGCTGGCCTTGGGCGATCGCGACATCCACCGTGAACGCCTGCTTGAGGCTGAGGATCGCCCACCACCTTAGCGCGATCCCGGCGACGATGATGCCCGCGCCGGTCGCCTCCCACGGACCGGGGCCGAAGCCGCCCCAGCCCCGACCCGACAGCATCATCCCCGCGGTGACCGACAGCGTGATGACGATCCACAGCAGCCTGAGCGACGATCGGTCGAGCGAATCTGCGCCCGCGCTCTTGGACCGCCGGGTGATGCCGAGCCCGATCTCCGAGGCAACCCAGACGGCGACGAGGATGACGCTCGGGAGCGAGAGGCTCATGGCGGTGGCGAGGGCGCCGACCTCATCGCTGCTGGCCGCGCAGGATCCGCAGCGGGTCGGGCTCCTCGACGCGCGCCCGGGCTCCCGCCGGCGCCTCGGGCTCGACCAAGGCGTCCCCCTCGCCGGGCGCCAGGAACAGGTTGGCCTCGAGGCCGTGCTGCCGCGTGTAGAGGTCGAAGTAGCGGCCGCCCTGCGCGTACAGCGACTCGTGCGTGCCGCGCTCGACGATGCGGCCGTCCTCGATCACCAGGATCTGGTCGGCGCGCCGGATGGTCGAGAGCCGGTGGGCGATGACGAAGGTGGTGCGGTCCTTCATCAGGTGGGCGAGGCCCGCCTGGATGAACGCCTCGGACGCGCGGGTCGGCCAGGATGGCGCGGGCGATGGAGACGCGCTGGCGCTGCCCGCCCGAGAGCCGCACGCCGCGTTCGCCGACGATGGTGTCGAGCCCCTGCGCGAACCGGTCGGCGAACTCGTCGACGTGCGCGATGTGACAGGCCTCGCGGAGTTGGGCATCGGTGGCATCCGGGCGCGAGAAGGCGACGTTCTCGCGGATGCTGCCGTCGAACAGGAAGGTCTCCTGGAGCACCACGCCCATCCGGGTGCGGTACGAGTCGAGCCGCACCGTGGCCAGGTCCACGCCGTCGGCCTTGACCCGCCCCTCGACCGGCGTGTAGAAGGCGGCCACCAGGCCGATGATGGTCGACTTGCCGCCGCCCGAGGGGCCCACCAGCGCCGTCACCGTGCCCGGGCCGGCGCGGAAGCCGATGTCGTGCAGGACCGGCCGCTCGGGCTCGTAGGCGAAGCTCACGCCCTCGAATTCCAGGTCGCCGCGCAGGTGGTCGAGGACCACGGTCC
>VBPB01000164.1:0-6047 GCA_005893365.1 Candidatus Eiseniibacteriota bacterium | reverse complement strand
CCGCGAGAACGTCGCCTTCTCGCGCCCGGATGCCACCGATGCCCAACTCCGCGAGGCCTGTCACATCGCGCACGTCGACGAGTTCGCCGACCGGTTCGCGCAGGGGCTCGACACCATCGTCGGCGAACGCGGCGTGCGGCTCTCGGGCGGGCAGCGCCAGCGCGTCTCCATCGCCCGCGCCATCCTGGCCGACCCGCGCCGCCACCAGCGACTCGGTGAGCCGGCCGGTCACCTCGGCGTTGAGGCGGCCGCGCTCGCGGAAGATGGGCCGCATGGTCGAGAACGCCTTGCTGAGCCCGAACGCGAACACGCCCAGCACGCCGAAGGTGACCAGCGTCATCGTGTTGCTGATGCGCAGCAGGACCACCAGCGCGATGGTGGCGGTGAGGATCCCGCCGGTGAACTCGACCAGTCCGGTGCCGATCAGGTTCCGGATGCCCTCGACATCGCTCATGATGCGCGACACCAGGATCCCGGTCTTGTTGGCGTCGAAGTAGGCGACCGGCAGGCGGCCGACGTGCGCCTGGACCTTGCGGCGCAGCTCGGCGATCAGGCGCTGCGCCGCCTTGGACAGGAGCTGGGTGAGGCCGAACGAGGTGACGCCCTGCACCAGGGTCGCGCCCACCACCGCGAGCACGATCGGCGCCAGCATCGAGACGTGCCGCTTGCCGATGACGTCGTCGATCACGAACTTGGTGGAGGCCGGCAGCACCAGCCCGGCGACGCGGTTGATCGCCATGAGCACCAGGCCGAGCAGGAACAGCCCGCGCCGCGGCCGGATGAGCGCCCAGATGTCCGGCCACAGGGCGCGCAGCCGCTCGGGGGTGATCGGGGGCGCGGGCGGGCGTCCCCCCGCCGCGGCGGCGCGGCGGGCCGAGGGCGTGCGCTCGGCCCGCGCCGCGGGGTCAGGTGGTGTAATGCGCATTGATCGCCACGTACTCGGCGCTGAAGTCACAGGTCCAGACCGTCGCCCGGGCCTCGCCACGACCGAGGTCGAGGCCGATGCGCACCGGGTCGCGCTTGAGCAGCGCCGAGGCGGCGCGCTCGTCGTAGCCGACCGGCAGGCCGCCCTGCACCAGCGTCACCGCCTCGCCGCCGGCGCCGAAGGCCAGCGTCAGGCGCGCCGGGTCGATCGGGGCGCCGCTGCAGCCGGCGGCGGCCAGGACGCGGCCCCAGTTGGGATCGCCGCCGTGGACGGCGGTCTTGACCAGCGGCGAGCGGGCGATGCTGTCGGCCACGGTGTGGGCCTCGGCCTCGCTGGCGGCGCCGCTCACGGCGATCTCGACCAGACGCGTGGCGCCCTCGCCGTCGCGGGCGATCTGCTTCGCCAGCGAGACGCAGGCGCCGGTGAGCGCTGCGGTGAACGCGGCGGCCTCGAGCGCGTCGGGTGGCGCCGCGGCGGCGCCGGAGGCGAGCAGCAGCACGGTGTCGTTGGTGCTCATGTCGCCGTCGACGCTCACCCGGTTGAAGCTGCGCCCGACCGCCGAGCGCAGCGCGGTCTCGAGGGCCGCCGGCGTGAGCGCGGCATCGGTGGTGAGCACGGCGAGCATGGTCGCCATGTGGGGATGGATCATCCCCGCCCCCTTGGCGAACCCGCGGATCGCGACCGGCCGTCCGCCCAGCGCCAGGTCGGCGCTCGCGGTCTTGGGACGCGTGTCGGTGGTGAGGATGGCGCGCGAGGCGGCCGCGGCCCCGCGCAGCGAGGCGGCGGAGGTCAGGGCGGCGACCCCGCGGGCCACCTTGTCCATGTCGAGCGGACGGCCGATGACGCCGGTCGAGAGCACGAGCACCTGCCCGGGCGCACAGCCCAGCGAGGCCGCGACCAGCTCGGCGGTGCGCCTTGTCGCCGCCATCCCCGGCGCCCCGGTGCACGCGTTGGCGCATCCGGCGTTCGCGATCACCGCCCGGATGTCGCCGGCGCCGCGGCCCAGCACCTCCTGGTCGTAGAGGACCGGGGCGGCCTTGACCCGGTTGGTGGTGAACACGCCGGCGGCGGCGCAGGGGTGCCCCGCCGCGATGAGGGCCAGGTCGAGGGCACCCCCGCTCTTGAGGCCACAGGCCACCGCCGTGGCGGTGAAGCCCGGGGCGAGATCGAACGGCTGGGCGTCAGGGACCATCGGGGCTGAACTGATTCTCCGGGAATGGTTTCCGAGGGTGAGGGGGAGAGAGAGGACCGGAGTGTATCAGACTCCGATGCCGGCCATGGGAAGGCGGGGCGTCAGGTTCCGGGGATGGGACCGCTCGCCACCGGTCGGGCCGCCCCGGGATGGATCCCGGGAGGCCGGGGCCATCACCCTCGCCGGATTCCTGCACGTGGCGGACCACTTGACGCACGACTTGACGCACGACTTGACGCACGACTTGACGCACAACCCGCCGGGAGCGAACCTTCGGGCGTTGGCTCCGACCGGGGGGCGTATCATGGTAGTTGCCCGTGCCCTCGGGTCCCGCCTCGGGCCCTCGGGGGACGGGAGCATCGCGGCCCGCCGGTCCGCGTCCGGAGTCGGTGCCCCATGAGTTTCACTCGCAGCCCACTGGTCGCGCTAGCGCTCGCCGCCGCGTCGGCGCTCGTCATCACCTCGGTCGCCCCACCCGCCCGCGCCGGCGGCCTGCCGCTCCCGCCCGACAGCCTCGGCTACACCGGGTGGCTGCTCGTCCCGCCCTCACCGTGCGACGGCGACTCGTTGATCCTGGTGGTGCGCGGGTTCAACTCCACCCCGTGCGTGGAATTCCTGGGCGCCGAGCGTCTCGTGAGCGGCGGCGTGCGCATCACCACGCGCGTGTTCGACGATCGTTATTGCCTGCTGCCGCCCACCCAGTTCTTCCCGGTGCCGGTGCCGCTCGGTCGCTTCGCGGCGGGGTGGCACACGCTCGACATCGAGCTCATGACCGTCCATGTGCGACCCGACGGCACGAGCTACAGCGAGTCGACCCATCATCGTTTGGACTTCCAGGTCAGCCGGAATTGCTCGCCCCCGCCGCCGTCGCCGCTGCCCTATGTGCACTCGATCTTCACCTTGCCTGCGTTTCCTTGCGCCCAGCAGCCCACGACGCTCGTCCTCGCGGGCGCGTTCCTCGACGGCTGCGGGCAGGTGGTGGACGCCCACGTGGACTCGCCCGACCACGTGGAGCTGACCCTCAAGCCGCAGGCGGGCCCGGACACGGCGTGCACCGCCAACCTCAAGCCCTGGAAGCAGGCCTTCGACCTCGGCACGCTGCCCGCCGGACCGCATCGTACCGATATCACGCTCTATGTGATCGCACGGGATTCGACCGGCCAGCCCGTGCGCGTGCCCTATCAGGGCGCGCATGAGTTCATCGTGGCCCCGAGCTGCGGGCCACCGCCGCCCCCCGGTCCCTTGCCCTACGTGACGGACCTCCTCGTCGGAGTCCGGGGGGCATGCGACCGGCGCCCGCTCTGCCCGCGCGACAGCATCTCGGTCCTGGTCGTGGGGGCGTTCCCGAACGACTGCTTCCGCTTCCGCCGCATCGAGCTCCTGCCGTCGCCGATCGTCGGGCCGATGCCCGAGCCCCCGATCGTGCGCATCATCGTCGACGACGGGGGATGCCTGGGGCGGCCGTGCGTCAACACGCCCGTGCCCTGGTCGGCGGGCGTCAAGCTGCCGCCGCTGCCGGCGCGCGACTACCTGCTCACCGTCGAACTGGCGCAGGTGAGCTGCTCGGACACCTATCCGCCCGGGCAGCTCTTCAAGACCGATGTGCCGTTCACGGTGGCGTCGGATTGCGCCGACTGCCTCATCGCCGGTTTCGCCCGCCCGCCCGGCAACCCGGCGGCGTGCAACGCGACCGTCTCGCCCACGCATCCGGCGGAGCTCACCATGGTCGTGCGCCCGACCGTGGACCTGGCCGGGCTCGAGGGCACCCTGCGGCTTCAGCCCCCGGCCCTGAGGGTGACGAAGCTGGAGCCGGTCGGTCCGGCGGCCGGGATGACGCTCGACTGGACGGCCACGCCGGAGGGCGCACGCTTCGTCCTGTTCGCCCAGCACGGGGCGCCGATCCCGGCGCTGTCGGCGTTCCCCGACCCCTCGAGCCGGGTCGATCCGATCGCCTGGCCGGTGCTGAGGATGACGGTCGAGCAACCGCCCGACGTCGAGGCGCCCGAGGCGACCGTGGTCGGCACCGCGGAACTGCTGGGCTCGGACATCGACGGCCGGGGCGTGTCGCTCTGCCCGCCGCCGCCCTGCCGGGTGCCCGTGCCGGCCGACTGGCCCATCGACCCGTGGTTCCCGTCGGGCCGCGCGGTCATCTGCGCCGAGCAGCATTGTGACTTCAACGCCGACGGGCGCGAGGACGTGCGCGACCTGGTGGGCATGGTCCACTGCCTGAACGGCGAGGGCCCCTGCCCGCCCGACGCGGGCACCCGCTTCGACTGCGACGCCGACCAGACCTTCACGCTCGCCGACGTCATCTGCTGTGCGCGGCAGATCCTGAAGCGGCCACCCTGCCCGGGCTGCCCGCGCGACTCGGTGCGGCCCGAGCGCGCGGTGGCGGTCCGCTTCGGCGCCCCGGTCGAGACCGCCGATGGCGTGGAGCTGCCCCTCCACCTCGACGGCGCGGACCGGCTGGGTGCCGCGACGCTGACGCTGGATGCGCCACTCGACCGCTACGACCTGGCGGGCGTGGAGCTCCAAGGGAGCGCGCGGTGGATGGCGCTCACCGAGACCCGCGAAGGCCGCATCGTCCTGGGCCTGCTCAACACCTGGAGCGGGGACTTCCGCGCGGACCCGAATCTCGACCTCCGCCTGCGATTCTCGCTCCGGCCGGGGGAGACCCCGGGCGGCCAGGTGTCGGCGGTCGCCGGCGAGTTCAGCGGCGGGGATGGCGTCCTGCTGGGCGTGGACCTCGGAGCGCCAAGGCAGGATCTGCCGGGGCCGCCGCAGCTCGCCCTGAGCGCCAGCCGGCCCAACCCGTTCTCGTCCGAGACCCGCTTCACCCTGGATCTGGTCCAGGCGGCCGACGTCTCGGTCGGCATCTACGACCTGAGGGGCCGCGCCGTGGCGATCCTGTTCCGCGGCCGGCTGCCCTCGGGCCCGCAGGAGTTCCGATGGGACGGGCGCCGCGACGGGGGGAGCGCCGCGCCCGAGGGCGTCTACTTCTATCGCGCCACGGTCGCGGGCCGCACGCTCGCGCGCAAGCTCATCCTGATGCGCTCGAACTGACGCGCGGGCGGCGCTCGCGGGGGCGGGGCGGCCGCGGGGCCGCCCCGCTTGGTCTCAGGCGCGAGCCTTGGTCGGGGTGGGGCGTTCTCCGGCCGCGGCCGGCATCGGCCCCGCCTCATCGCCCAGCATCCGCCACACCGCCGCGAGGCCCGGCGCCAGCGCCTCGGGCCGCTCGGCGCAGATCGTGACGTGGCCGAGCTTGCGACCCGGACGGGGCCGCTTGTCGTAGCGATGGACGTGAACATCGGGGGACCGGGCGGCCAGGGCGTCCAAATCGTCTGGGATCACGCCGATCAGGTTGACCATCGCCGCGTGGCCGCGCGCGGTGGTCGGGCCGAGCGGCCGGCCGGCGATCGCGCGCAGGTGGTTCTCGAACTGGCTGGTGGCCGCGCCCTCGATCGTCCAGTGCCCGGAGTTGTGGACGCGCGGCCCGATCTCGTTGGCGATCAGGGCCTCGCCGCTCTGGAACAGCTCGATCGCCATCACGCCCTCGTGTCCCAGGGCTTCCAGCGCCGCGCGCGCGAGCGCCTCGGCACGCGCCTGGAGCCCCGGGCCCAACCCGGGCGCCGGGGCGAGCGAGAGGCGCAGGATGCCGCCTGGGTGGTGGTTCTCGACCAGCGGATAGAAGGCGCACTCGCCGGAGGTCCCGCGCACGCCGAGGATCGACAGCTCGCGCTCGAAGGGGACGAACGCCTCGACCAGCAGGGCGGCACCGCCCAGCGCCGCCCAGGCCGGAGCCAGGTCGTCGCGCGTGCGCAGCAGGCGCTGGCCGCGCCCGTCGTACCCCATGCGCCGGGTCTTGAGCACCGCCGGGAATCCCACGCGCGCGACCGCGGCGGCGAGTGCCGCCGGGTCGTCCACCGCCTC
>VBPB01000163.1 GCA_005893365.1 Candidatus Eiseniibacteriota bacterium | reverse complement strand
ATCAAGGTCAGGTTCATCCAGGATCCGACGTCGGTCCCGTTCCCGGTCGCCCCGGACACCGTGTGGGGGATCGGCGGCATCATCACCGGCTTCGACACCTTCCCGACCGGTTTCGGCTTCTACATCCAGAACTCGCAGGGGGGTCCCTACTCCGGCGTCGACGTCTTCACCGGCGGGACCAACTACCAGCCGCTCCCGGCGTACCCGGGCGGACTCCAGCGCGGCGACAGCGTCATGGTGTACGGGCGGATGGACGAGTTCGGCGGCCTGACCGAGCTGCGCGGCTTCAACACCAGCGGGTTCAACGACCCGCTGCCGGGTGTCCGCCGCATCAGCCAGGGCAACACGCTGCCGAAGTTCAAGATCGGCACCATGGCCGAGCTCCAGGAGCTGCCCACGAACCTCTCCGCCGAGCAGTGGGAGGGGACGCTGGTGCGCGAGCGGACACGGTTGCGCGTGGCGCGGACCTCGCTCCAGAACAGCGGGCTCGGCACGTTCAGTTCGTTCCTCGCCGTGCTCACCACCTGCACCGGCCCCGGCGCGTGCGACAGCCTCTTCATCGACGGCAGCACGCTGGCCAATCCGGCGCTCACGCCGCCGCCGGTGGGCGCGATCGTCGACTCGGTGCAGGGCATCTACGGCCAAGCGAACCGCGGCTACCGGATCCAGATCCGCGACGGCGCCGACATCTTCGATTCCCAGCCTCCGGGACTCACGGACGCCTTCTCGATCAGCAGTGACAGCGTGCGCTGCGTGTTCGACCGCAATCTAACCCAGGCCAGCGCCTCGAACCGAACCAACTACAGCTTGTTCTCGACGTTCGCCCCGCCGGATGCCGCCGTGCCGCAGCTCACCAACAATGTCCCCAACAACATCGTCCATCTCAAGGTCACCAACGGGCTCGCCCCGTGCGATTCCGAGAACATCACGGTCAACGGGGTGGTGAACGCGCAGAACAACCAGGCGATGACGATCCCGGCGACGCGGGGCTTCCGCAACGGCATCTGCCCGCTCGCCAGCATCCAGGCGCCCGATCCCGCGGCCTTGGCCGCCTCGCCCTGTGACGACCGGTCAAGGTATGCGTACCCGGGCGGGACGCCTGGGACCCGGATCACCACGCAAGGCGTCTGTACCCTCAGCTACGGCTCGAACTACTGGATCGAGACGGCGGCCGGAGGGACACGCAGCGGCATCGTCCTGTTCGCCCCGAGCACGGCCCTGATCGTGGGGCGACAGTACGTGATCGCCGGGGCCGAACAGGAGTTCTTCAACGAAGGCGAGCTGGTCGGCACGGTCTACATCAAGGACCAGGGCGCGGTGGCCGTGCCCACGCCCATCACCCAGACCATCGCGGTCCTGCGCGACACGACCTGCGATGCCTCACAGGCCTACCTGAACGGCGAGGACTACGAGGGCGTGCTGGTCAAGACCATCGACGGACGGTGCACGAGCACCGGCGGGACGCCCGGCCAGGGATTCTTCCTGGCGGACAAGAACCCGGCCAACCCCGACACCATCTACGTCGACAACAACGTGGTCCGGACCTTCACGCCGCAGAAGTACCACTACTACACGGTCACCGGCGTGATGGACCTGTCGTTCGGGACCTGGCACCTCCAGCCGCGCAACAACGCCGATATCGTCGAGAACGTGGCGCTGTCCGCGGACGAAGGGCTTCCCGCCAGCATCTCCTTCGCCGTCGGTCCGAATCCGAGCCATAAGCCACGGGTCACCTTCGCGCTGCCTCAGCGCCAGCGGGTGCGCATCGCGGTCTACGACCTGGCCGGCCGCCGCCAAGCGGTCCTGGCGGACGGGGAGTACCCGGCCGGCACGAACCACGTGGATTGGGGCGGCACCGGTCCCGATGGGGTCGCGGTGAAGGCGGGGATGTACTTCTACCGGATGACGATCGGCGACAAGACGTTCAACCGGCAGGCGGTCCTGCTCAACTAGCCGCACGCCACGCGACGACGGCCGGGCCCCGACGGGGCCCGGCCGTTCGTCATATCGGCGGGCGGTTGGGCCCTCCGGGGCCGATTGCGCCTCGCGAAGGTGCCCGCCTATAATGCCCGCCGACTTTCGCCAGGAGGCTCTCCGCATGTCCCGCACTCGCCGCGTCCGACCGGGGGGGTCGTGACCGTTTCCGGCAGCCCCATGGCCGGCCGGCCCGGGCAGACGGTGCGGGATTCGGCCGCCGAGATGGCCCAGCTGGTGCTGCCCCACGAGGCGAACGTCCACGGGACCGTCCTGGGCGGGACGGTCATGCACTGGATCGACCTCGCGGCGGCGGTGGTGGCCGCCCGGCACTGCCGGCGCCCGGTGGTGACAGCCGCCATCGATGAGATGTCGTTCCTCGCCCCGATCCAGGTCGGGCAGCTGGCGCTGCTGCACGGCCGGCTGACGCTGGTGGACACCTCGAGCATGGAGATCCGCGTCGACGTGGATTCCGAGGATCTGATGAGCGGCGAGCGGCGTCATACCAGTACCGCGTTCGTGACGTTCGTGGCGCTCGACCCGGTGACGCGGCGCCCGATCGAGGTGCCGCCGCTGGTGCTGGAGACCGACGACGAGCGCGCCGAGCACGCGCGGGCGCTCGAGCGGCGCCGCCACCGGCTGGCGCGCCGCGCGGCGCCGCGGCCAGGCAGTCCAGGCTGAACCCCAGGGGTTGGGCGCCGGGCGCCGAACGCGCCGGGCGTCGCTCGCAACGATATTCAACGCCCCGGCGTCGTCGGCCGGGCGCTCGAGGAGGGTGAGATGCCGATCTCGATCGTGGTCCCGCAGCTCGGCGAGAGCGTGGCCGAGGGAACGGTCGCCCGCTGGCTGAAGGCCCAGGGCGACCGGGTGCGCAAGGAAGAGCCGCTGGTGGAGATCCAGACAGACAAGATCAACGTCGAGATCCCCTCACCGGCCGAGGGGACGCTGGCGAGCATCCTGGTCGCCGAGGGCACCACCGTGCTGGTCGGCACCGAGATCGCCGTGCTCGCCGCCCCGGACGAGGTCGTCGGCGGCAAGCCGGCCGCGGCGCCGGCCCTGGCACCCGCGGTCGCGCCCGCGCCCGCGGCGACCCCGGCCCGCGCCCGCGCCGCCGCACCGCCGCCGGCCCCGCCCGCCGCGGCCCCCGAGCCCGCGTACGCCTCGCACGGCAACGGCGGCATGGTGGCGTCCGAGGGGCGCAACCTCTCGCCCGCGGTGCGGAAGATCATGCGCGAGCAGGGGGTGCGGTCCGAGGAGATCTCCGCCATCCGGGGCTCGGGCCTGGCCGGTCGCGTGACCCGCGACGACCTGCTCGAGTACCTGTCCCGCCGCGTCGCGGCACCCGCCGCCGCAACGGCCGCGGCGGCGGCACCGCCCCTGGCCGTCCACGTGCCGCTGCCGGGCTACCTCGCCCCGCAGGCCCCGGCGGCGGGGGCCTTGGGACCGCGCGAGGAGGTCATCCCGTTCACGCGGGTGCGCAAGCTGATCGCCGAGAACATGGTGCGCGCCAAGCACACCGCGGCGCACACCCACTGCTTCGACGAGGCGGACATGAGCGCCATCGTCGCCCTCCGCAAGGAGTGGGCGCCGAAGCTGGAGGCCCAGGGCGCCAAGCTCACCTACATGCCGTTCTTCATCAAGGCGTCGGTCCTGGCCCTCAAGGAGTTCCCGTGGGTGAACGGCGAGGTGAGAGGCGAGACCATGGTGCTCAAGCGGTACTACCACATCGGCATGGCCGTGGGCCGCGACGAGAAGGGCCTGATCGTCCCCAACCTCAAGGACTGCGACCGCAAGAACCTGGTCCAGCTGGCGGCCGAGGTGAACGACCTGGCGGCGCGGGCGCGCAACGACCGGCTCAAGCCGGATGACATCGTGGGCGGCACCTTCAGCATCACCAACGCCGGCGTCTACGGGGCGATCAACTCCGCGCCGGTCATCAACGTGCCCGAGGTGGCCATCCTGGGCGTGCACAAGATCGTCGAGCGGCCGGTCATCCGCGACGGCCAGATCGTGGCGAGACCGATGATGAACGCTTCGATCGGCTTCGATCACCGGGTGGTGGACGGCGAGCTGGCGGTCAAGTTCCTGCGCCGCGTGTGCGAGCTGCTGGAGCGCCCGGAGTTGCTGTGGTTCTACGCATGAGCACGCTGTCGGTCGCCCACCTGGGCCCGGTCGCCTACCGCGACGGTCTCGACCTCCAGTCGGGGCTCGTGCGCGCGCGGGCGGAGGGCTTGACCGGCGACTGGCTGCTCTATCCCGACCACCCGCCCGTGCTCACCGTCGGCCGCGGCGGCCGCGGCGAGAGCCTCCGCGCGGACCCCGCGACCCTGGGGCGACTGGGCATCGAGGTCTTCGAGGTCGCCCGCGGCGGGGACTTCACCTGGCACGGCCCGGGGCAGCTCGTGGGCTACCTGGTCTGCGACCTCACCACCCGGGGCCGGGACCTGCACCGCTTCCTGCGCGACATCGAGCGGGGGTTGATCGAGGCGCTCAGGGTCTGGGGCCTCGACGGGGAGACCCTCCCCGGGCGCACCGGCGTCTGGGTCGGCGGGGAGAAGATCGCCTCCATCGGCGTCGCCGTGCGGCGCTGGGTGAGCTATCATGGCTTCGCTCTCAACGTGGCCCCGGACTTGAGGTTCTTCGAACTCATCCATCCTTGCGGGCTGCGCGGCATCCATATGACGTCCCTGGCGGCCCGGCTCGGCCCCAAGGCGCCGGACCTGGCCGGCGCCCGGGAGGCCGTGGCCACCGGGATGGCGGAACGCCTGGGATACCCCGGAGTGGCCTGGGCGGACGCCGAGACCGTCCGCCGGCTCGCGACCGCCGAGCCCGGCAACCTGATCGAGACTGCGCCGGCCGCGCGCTGAGACCTACCCAACCGGAGGGATGCATGCTGACGATGACCGATGCGGCGACCCGCAAGCTCGCCGAGATCATGAGCCAACAGACCGAGCCGGTCGCCGGCCTGCGCCTGTTCGTCGAGAAGGGCGGCTGCTCGGGGTATTCCTACGGCATGGCGATGGCCAGCGAGGTGGGCGCCGGGGACTGGGTGGGTGAGTTCGGCGGGGTCAAGGTGCTCGTGGATCCGGCGAGTGCCGCGGTCCTCAAGGGCGTCAAGATCGACTTCGTGGAGTCGCTGCAGGGGAGCGGGTTCTCGATCGAGAACCCCAACGCCGTGCGCTCGTGCGGGTGCGGCAATTCCTTCGAGACCGAGGAATCGGCGGCGGAAGGGAGTCCTCCGGGGGAGATGTCGGTGTGAAGCTGATCCTGTTCACCGTCGAAGAGGCGAACCGGATGCTCACCGAGGTCCGCCCGCGCTTCGAGCGTCTCGTCGAGGCCAAGCGGGAGTTCGACCGCGTCCGGAACCGGATGGACGTGCTGGGGCTCGCCACCTCGGGCGCCGGCGAGGAGAATCCCGACGTCCAGGAGCTCAAGCGGCTGCAGCAGCGCTACAACGCGCTCGCCGAGATGATCTCGAACGGCGTGAGCACGATCCACCGCCGCGGCTGTCTCATCAAGGACCTCGACCAGGGGCTGCTCGACTTCTACGCCCTGAACGGCGAGCGGCTGGTGTTCCTGTGCTGGAAGCTGGGCGAGCCGGAGATCACGCACTGGCACACGCTGGACAGCGGCTTCGCCGACCGCCAGCCCATCGGTCAGGGCGAGCCCGACTAGGCCCGCCCCGGGACCCCACGTGAGCACCCTCGACCTGCCCGCCACCGGCGACCCGCGCCCGTTCGCGGGGTACGCGGCGCTGACCGCCCAAGCCATCCGTGAGCGCACCTGGGCCGCCAAGCGTGCGCTCGGCGACCGGGTGGTGATCCTCGGGCACCACTACCAGCGCGAGAGCATCATCGAGTTCGCCGACTTCCGCGGCGTCAAGCTCTCGCAGCTGGCCGCGGGCCAGGAGCGGGCCGAGACCATCGTCTTCTGCGGCGTGCACTTCATGGCCGAGTCGGCCGACATCCTGCGCCGCCCGCACCAGACCGTCGTGCTACCCGACCTCAAGGCCGGCTGCTCGATGGCGGACATGGCGGTGATCGAGGACG
Source organism: Candidatus Eiseniibacteriota bacterium (assembly GCA_005893365.1). GTDB lineage: Bacteria > Eisenbacteria > RBG-16-71-46 > RBG-16-71-46 > RBG-16-71-46 > WS-11. Next base: position 4,587 of record VBPB01000163.1, on the reverse strand, counting down.
TCGAGGAGGCCTGGGACCGGCTGACCGCCGCCCACGGCGACGGCATCGTGCCGGTGACCTACATGAACTCGACCGCCGCCCTCAAGGCCTTCTGCGGCGCCCGTGGCGGGGTGGTCTGCACCTCCTCCAACGCCGCCGCGGTGCTGGCGTGGGCGTGGGCGCGCGGGACGCGCGTGTTCTTCTTCCCCGACCAGCACCTGGGCCGCAACACCGCCTACGCGATGGGGGTGCCGCTCGCGCACATGGCGGAGTGGGACTTCCGCGCCGAGGACCTGAATGCGGCGAACGCCGCCTGCCTGCGCGACGAGACGCGCATCATCCTGTGGCGGGGCTTCTGCTCGGTCCACACCAAGTTCACCGCCCAGCAGATCCGGGAGGCCCGCGCGGCCGATCCCAAGGTGCGCGTGCTGGTCCACCCCGAGTGCCCGTTCGAGGTGGTGCAGGCCGCCGACCTGGCCGGCTCGACCGAGTTCATCATCGACCAGGTGCGGCGGGCCGAGGCAGGGAGCTCGTGGGCGATCGGCACCGAGATCCACCTCGTGCACCGGCTCTCCCTGGAGCATCCCGACCAGCACATCCGCTCGCTGCAGAAGAACGTCTGCCCGTGCGCGACCATGAACCGCATCGACCCGGCGCACCTGCTCTGGACGCTCGAGAACCTGGCCGAGGGCCACACGGTGAACCCCATCCGCGTGCCGGAGCCGGTCAAGCGCGACGCCCGGACCGCGCTCGACCGCATGCTGGCGCTCAAGGGCACGGGCGAGATCGCCCGCGGTGCCATGGCCAAGGACTGAGCGCGATGAGCGACGACCTGATCCTGCCCGAAGAGCCGGGAACGCCACCGGCCGGCGACGCGGGCCCTGGGCCCGAGACCGCGGGCGTCTACGGCGTCCCGCGTCCGGCGGTCCCCAAGCGCCTGCCGGTCACACCGCGCTTCGGCGGCTGCGCCTCGGGCGCCGGGGTCGGGGCCGCGGCGCCCGGGGAGCCCGGATTCCGGCGGCTGCCGCCCTGGCTCAAGGCCCGGCTGCCGGGCACCGGCGAGTACGCCGAGACCAAGGCGCTCATCCGCCGCCAGGGCCTCCACACCGTGTGCGAGGAGGCGCGCTGCCCGAACCTGGGGCACTGCTGGGAGCGCGGCACCGCGACCATCATGATCCTGGGCGAGCTGTGCACGCGGCGCTGCGGGTTCTGCGCGGTGGCGCCCGGCCAGCCCAACGGCTTCGTCGACCACGACGAGCCGCGCCGCGTGGGCGAGGCGGTGGCGGCGATGGGGCTGCGCCACACGGTCATCACCTCGGTGGCGCGCGACGACCTGAAGGACGGGGGCAGCGGCATCTTCGCCGCGGTCATCGGCGAGATCCGCAAGCGCTCGAGCACGGTCATCGAGGTGCTGATCCCCGACTTCCGCGGCCATCCCGACGACCTCAAGCACGTGATCGACGCGGGGCCCGAGGTCATCAATCACAACGTCGAGACCGTGGCACGGCTGCATCCGGTGGTGCGCCCGAGCGCCCGCTACGACCGCTCGCTCGAGGTGCTGAGCCGGGTCAAGGCCTGGGGCGGCGGCGCGGTCCGGGCCAAGTCGGGCATCATGCTCGGCTTGGGCGAGCGCGACGACGAGATCGATCAGACGCTCGCCGACCTGGTCGCCCACGGCTGCGAGCTGCTCACCATCGGCCAGTACCTCCGGCCCTCGCCCCACCACCTGCCGGTGGTCGAGTACGTGCACCCGGACCGCTTCCGCGACTGGGGCCGGCGCGCCGAGGCGCTCGGCATGGGCAGCGTCGCCTCGGGCCCGCTGGTGCGCTCGTCGTTCCACGCCGACGAGCTGGCGGGCACGGTGCGGCGTGGGGAGACGAGCCGGGCGGGGTGATCGTGGCCCGCGCGGCGCGGTCCATGCTCCGCGCCGATGCCCCGGAGTGTCGCGTCTCGCTTCGCGGACCCGGCGTCCGGGCGCCTCAGTACGTGGCCCCGATCAGCTGGTCCCGCGCGCCCATCAGCGTCCGCTGGTGCCCGCCCAGGGACACCGCGACGACCACGTCCACGGCGACCCCGGGCCCCCACTTGGGACCGCCCCGCGAGACCGCCTCCGCCAGGGATGGGTCGTTCGTGACGACCTGCTCCGGGGTGGTCACCCAGCTCTCGCCCTGGTAGTAGACGCCCGCGCCGGTGATCGTCAGGCCGGAAGGCAGCGGCGAGCCGTCGGTGCTGCGGACCTCGAAGACCGCGGCCAGCGGGCGGCCGTCCGGCGGCGAGAACGGCATGAAGTCACGCCAGAGGTGGGTCGTGAACGCGAGTGGGACGCCCGCCAGCACGATGTGATCGGGGGCGGTGGGCGAGTGGATTGGGAGCTTCGGGGCGAGCGGCTGGCCGCCGCAGCCGGCGCACACGGCCAGGGTCAGGCCGAGCGCCGGCGCCAGGATCCATCGGGCGTTCATGGTCATTCCTCCCGGTCGCTCGGGCGGAAATGAGACGGGCGCGATCCCCCCGAGGACCGCGCCCGCAAGTCTACGCCGCTTTCAGCCCGTCTAGTTGGCCTCGTTGAGCCAGGCCTGATAAGCGTCGAAGTTGAACGGCCTTCCGAGGAAGTTCTCCACCAGCTTGGCCGCCGGCGCCGAGCCCCCGGGCGCCAGCACGGCGTCCCGGTAGCGCTTCGCCACCACCGGCGACAGCAGGTCGTTCTTGTCGAACTGGCTGAACATGTCCTTCGCGATCACCAGCGACCACATGTAGGTGTAGTAGACCGCCGAGTAGCCGTCCAGGTGGCCGAAGGAGCATTGGAAGTGCGTGCCGTCCACGTACGGGAACGGCTGATACTTCTTCACCAGCTCCGGCATCATCGCGTTGGTGTCCACCTGCTTGGGGTCGCGGTCGTAGATCGAGAGCGAGAGGTCGGCGTAGACCATCTGGCGCCTAACTTGAAGTCCCTTGCCGAAGTCGTTGGCGCGGTTCATCTGCTTCACCACCGCCGCCGGGATCGGCTCGCCGGTCTGATAGTGCTTGGCGAAGGTCGCCAGCGTCGCCGGATCGCGCATCCACTCCTCGAGCATCTGCGAGGGCGCCTCGACGAAGTCGTGCTCGGTGCGGATGCCGCCGACGCCGCACCAGCGGTGGTGGCCGGCGAACAGCGTGTGCAGCAGATGGCCGAACTCGTGGAAGAAGGTGTTGACGTCGTTGTACTCGCACAGGCCGGGATCGCCCGCCGTGCCGCCCGGCAGGTTGCAGATGAGCGCGGCCTCGGGGATCTGCTTGCCGGCGACACCGGTGCGGATGTCGAACTGTGCCGCGTGGCTGTACTTGTTCGCGCGCGGATGCATGTCGAGGTAGAAGCGGCCGACCAGCTTGCCGCCTTCGAACATCTCCCAGCACTCGACCGAGGGATCCCACACCGGGGCGCCCTTCACGCGCGTGAAGCTCACGCCGAACATCTTGCTCGCGACGTCGAGGACGCCCTGTTTCACCCGGTCGTACGGGAAGTACGGGCGCACGGACTGCGAATCGAAGTCGTAGTCCGACTTGCGCACCATCTCCGACCAGTAGCCGGTCTCCCAGAACATGACCGTGGTCGCGTCCGGGACGTCCTTCTGCTTGCGCCGCAGCAGGACCTGATAGTCGTGCTCGGCGCTCGCCGTGGAGGCCGCGACGATCTTGTCGATGAAGTCCCGCGCGTTCTTGGGGTTCCCCACCATCTTGTTGACGGTGATGTAGTCCGCCCAGGTCGGGTAGCCCAATAGGTTCGCCAGGGCGGCGCGCTCGGCGATCATGCGGTCGAGCACCTCGACGTTCTTGGGATAGGCGCGATTCTGGAATTCCATGTAGAGCCGGTGCCGCACGTCGTCGTTCTTGGCGTAGGTCATCACCGGCACGTAGTCGGGGTAGTTGATGTCGAGCGTGATCTTGCCGTCCGCCCCCGGCTTGTGGCTGGTGATGAAGTCGGCCGGCAGGCCGTCGAGGTCGGCGGCGCCGGCGACCTGGATGGTCCGGACGTCGCCGCGGATGTTGCGGTCGAACTCCTGCCCGATCTTGACCAACGTGTCGCGCAGGGCCGTGATCTTGGCCCGGGTGGCGTCGTCCTTGTCGACGCCGGCCAGCCGGAAGTCGCGCAGCTCGTGCTCGACGTAGAAGCGCGTCTCGGCGTCGGCGTGGCTCACGTCGAGCGCCTTGAGCGCGTCGTACACGCGGCGGTCGAGCGAGAGCTCGGTGGCGAGGGCCGAGACCTTCTGCGACTGCCCCTCGGCCACCGCGCGCAGCGTCGAGTCGGGGTGGACCTCCTCCATGAGCCCGGCCTGCGATCCCGCCGCGTCGAGCAGCGTCACCGCCTCGTCGTAGGGGCCCAGCGTGTTCTCGATCGTCCGCGGTCCCTTCACCGCAGCCAGGCGCTCGATGGCCTTGCGGGTCCGCGCCATCCGGTCGGCTTCGATCTTCTCGAAGGCCGCGGCGTTGGGCGTGCCGGCCCAGAACGGGGCGCTGGCCTGCGACGTGGCGGCGGCGGCCGCGGGCTTCGCGGCGGCGGGTTTGCCGGCGGGCGCGGTGGCGGCGGCACCGGCCAGGGCGATGCCGGGGAGGAGCATCAACAGGAACGCGAGT
>VBPB01000154.1:396-6477 GCA_005893365.1 Candidatus Eiseniibacteriota bacterium | reverse complement strand
ACCAGGGCCGGAATCGAGCAGCTGTTGGCCGAGCGCTTCCCTCGACCGGACCTGCCTGCGCTGGTGCAGGCGATCGAGCCGGCGTGCCAACTGGCCCCGGGGCCAGTTGGCATGACAACTCCTGAAAGTCGCGGCGGGGCGTGTGCCGGTCAACTGGCCGTGCGGCCAGTTGGCATGGCCGACGGAACGCTGACCAGTGAACGGGGCACGCCGGCCCCGCTGCTCGTGGTCGCTCAGCACGCCCCGACGCCTGTCGGCGACCGTCCCCGGGTGACGCCGCTGGCTCCCCAGCGCTTCGGGGTCCAGTTCACCATGGACCAAGAGACGCACGACCTGCTGGGCTACGCGCAGGAGTTGCTCGGGCATCAGATCGCACCGGGTGACGTCGCGGTGGTCTTCAAGCGGGCGCTGCAAGCACTCGTCCCCCAGCTCGAGCGCCAGAAGTTCGCGGCGACCGAGAACCCGCGGCCCCGCCAGAGCAGGTCGGCCGACCCGCGTCACATCCCGGCGCCGGTCAAGCGCGCGGTCTGGGAACGCGACGGCGGCCGGTGTACGTTCGTGAGCGAGGCCGGCCATCGCTGCGAGGCGCGCACCGGACTCGAATTCGATCATGTGCAGGAAGTCACACGCGGCGGCACGGCCACGGTCCCTGGCATCCGGCTTCGATGCCGGGCCCACCCAATACACGGCCGAATGCACCTTCGGCGTGGAGTTCATGCGGCACAAGCGGCTCGCGGCGGCCGAGGCGCGGGCGCGGACCAAGGCGCTTGCGGCCACGAGGCTGGCCGGCCGCGAGGGATCACGACTTGAATCGAGTGACGATGCAGCCAGGAGCGGATGCGCGGACTGAATCCGCCGCGCGGGCGGCCCAGAGCGTGGTCGTCGGGCTCTTCGGAGCCCCCTTTTTCCCGGCCCCGGCGGCCGCCCGTGACGCTCGCACCGTCGATCCGTCCACACACCACGTTGAGCACCGTGCGCGGCGGGATGCGCTTCCGTCCCGTGGTCGCCGGGGCATGCACATGATTTCCGGTACGGGACACTAGCCGCCCATGCCCTCCCCGCCGCCTGCCCGACGACCGCCCCCCCCGGCGGTGGCCTCGGTCGACCCCGGGCTTTCGCTGCGGCATCCCGCCCTGCTTCTCACCGCGGTCGCCGCGGCCATCGGCATCCTGCTGTCGGTCTCCTTCAAGATCAGCGACCCGGACATCTTCCAACACCTGCGCGTCGGCCGGGCGATCTGGGAGTCGCACTCGGTGCCGGCCCAGTACCTCTGGACGTGGCCGGCCTACGGCACCGCCGAGGTGCTGCCCTCGTGGCTCTTCCGCGCCCTGCTCTGGCCGTTCTGGGCGGTGGGCGGCATCCGGGGGCTCTACGCGTGGCGCTGGCTCACCACGCTCGCGGCATTCGGGATGCTCTGGGCCGTCGCCCGCAGGCTGGGCGCGCGCGGTCTCATCCCGCTGGTGGTCATGGTGGTGTGCTCGCTCATCTACCGCCAGCGCTCCCAGGCGCGGCCCGAGACCTTGGTCGTCGTCCTCATGGCCGCCGAACTGCTCATCCTCGAAACCCGCCGTCAGGGCGGCCGGGACCACAGCCTGTGGATCGTGGGCATCGCCTGGATCTGGGCCAACGCCCACATCTCCTATTACCTCGGTCTGATGATGCTCGCGCTCTTCTGGCTGGACGCCGGGCTCGCGTCGCGCCGGCCGGTCCGCGCGGCCGCGGGCGCGGGGCGCCCGCCTCGGACCGGCCGATTGGGCGTCGTCCTGCTCGCCTCGGCGGCGGTCTCCTTCCTCAATCCGTTCGGGTGGCGGGCGCTCTGGCAGCCCTTCGACTTCTTCCTCCATCTGCGGCACGAGGCGTTGTACCAGAGCGTGGGCGAGCTCATGCCCATCGACTGGGACAACAACCGGGTCAACGGCCTCCTGGCACTCATGATCGGCTGGCCGGTGCTCGCCGCCTGGCACGCGCTGCGCGGGCGCCTGGACCGGGTGGAGGCCGTGCTGCTGATCTTCTTCACCACCATCACCCTGTTCGGGCAGCGATTCCTCGGGTTCTATGCCACCATCGCGGCCCCCTACGCGGCGCGCGACCTGGGCACCCTGGGCGCCCCCCGCGGCGTCCCATTCGTCTGGCGCCTCCCGGCCGGGGCCCGGGCGGCGCTCGCCATCCTTGCCTGCGGCGCGGTGGGCCTGGCGGAGTGGCGCAGGCCCACGTACCCGCTGGGCGTCGGCTTCATCCCGTTGTGGTACCCGGTCGCGGCGTGTGACTTCATGGAGGCCCAGGGCGTCGGCGGGCGGGGATTCAACGATTTCGATCTGGCCGGCTACATGCTCTACCGGTTCTGGCCGCGTCGGGACCGGCTGCCCTTCATGGACATCCACATGACCGGCACGCCGGCCGACCGCTACCTGTACGCGTGGCTGCACTCCCGGGAGCAGGCCTGGTGGGACCTGGACCGGAAGTACCACTTCGACTACGCGCTCGTGGGCCGCCGGGTCATCAAGGAGAACCCGCTGCTCGATTTTCTCGACGCGGACTCCGCCTACGCCCTGGTCTTCGCGGACGACGTGGCGGCCCTCTTCGTCCGGCGCCAAGGGCCGCTGGCGCCGGTCGCCCGGCGGTTCGCCTACCGGGAACTGCCGGCCGGGGGAGGACGCACGGCCGAACTGCAGCGGCGCTGCTCGGCCGACTCGGCCTTCCGCGGCCGGTTGGCGGCGGAACTCGGACGGGCGCTCGCGAGCTCGCCGCGGGACGCCAAGGCCCGCAGCCTGCTCGCCAACATCGCCCTGATGGACGGGCGGAGCGGCGAGGCCCGCCAGCACCTGCTCGCGGCACTGGCGGTGGACCCCTTCACCCTCCGCGCCCACGAGCGACTGGGCCTGCTGGATCTGGAGGAAGGCCACCCCGGCGAGGCGCTGCGCGAGTTCCGGGAGGAGGCGCGGATGAACGGGGCCCTACCGGGGCTAGATCTAAGAGTGGGGCAGGCCTACCGGCGCCTCGGGGACGCTGGCGCCGCCCGGCGGTGGTACCAGCGCGAGCTAAGGCGGAATCCGGCGAACCCGGAGGCCCGTGACTCCCTGGCGAGGATGACCGGGGGCGGTTGAGACCTCGCGATCGCCGCCCCAATCTTGACCCTCCGCGAGTGCTCTGGGTAGACTCCTTGCGCCTTCGCCCCATCGCTCCCCCCTCCCGTCCCAGAGCCGATCCTCCGGAGACCCATGACGCTTCGCCGCATCGCCGCCTGCTGCCTGCTGGTCCTCTGCGCCGCCACGGCCGCCGGTTCCGCCGCGGCACCCCAGCCTGCTCCGACGCGCTCCGCCCGGCCCAAGACCTGGTCCCCGGTCGCCTCGGACACGAGCCGGTACCTGCCCGACACCACCGTCCTCGCGACGGTGAACGACAAGGTCATCCGGGTGCACGACCTCCTCTGGGCCTACTACGCCGCGATGCCCAATGCGCGGCCCGACGCGGACAGCGCGGGGCGGGTCGAGTTCCTGAACACCATGATCAACAAGGAGGTGCTGGCCCGAGTGGCCCGTGAGGCCCACCGGCCGGAGACCTTCGAGGACCGCAGCGTCATGCGCGAGCACACGGAACGCGTGCTCGCGAACGTCCTCCTGCAGCGCACGGTGCTGGACTCGGTGCACATCGAGGAGGCCGACATCCAGCACGCCGCGATGCAGGAGGGCTACGAGCTGCGCCTGCGACGCCTCTTCTTCCGCGATCGCGCCGAGGCCCAGCGCATCCGCGACGGCCTCGCCGCGGGGCGCCTCACCTGGGGGGTGGCCGTCGCGGCGCAGGGCCTGCCGCCCGAGGCCAGCCATCGGGACGGGGAGCTGGGCTGGGTGAAGCGCCAGGCGCTCGATCCCACGGTGGCCACGGCCGTGTACGACGTCAAGCCGGGGGGGACCTCCCCGGTCCTGTTCGAGAGCGTCGGATACACGATCTACCAGACGCTCGAGCGCCGCGAACGAGGCAAGTACTCCTACTCGGCGCTTCGCAACCTGCTCTTCAACCAGATGCGCAACGTGCAGATCCAGCAGCGCAGCGAGAAGGTGATGGAGGTCCTGCGCCAGCGCGCGGGCCTGACCTACGACACGGCGAACATCGTCTGGGCCGCCCGCGGCTTCCCGGAGGTGCTCACCGGCGGCGAGGGCGCCTCGCTCGCCCTGGCGCTCGACCCCCGGGTCCCCGAGTTCGACCCTGCGGACCAGCAGCGCGTCCTGGCGCGCTCCAAGGGCGGAGAGTTCACCCTCGGCCAGTTCGTCACCTGGTACGCCAACCAGTCGCCCTACACGCGGACCAGCGCCACCAGCTTCCAGGCCCTCCGGCACCAGGTGGATATCGCGGTCCTGGAGCCCGCCATGGCCGACCTCGCGCGCGAGCGGGGGCTGGAGCGCGACTCCCTCGCCGTGAGCCTCATCGGGCAGCGGTTGGAGCAGATGCAGGTGGAGCACCTGAACGAGGATTCCATCCTGGCGCACGTCCACATCGACGCGAAGGAACGCCGCGCCTATTACGAGAAGAACCGCCAGGGCTTCATGACCTACCCGCGGGTGCGCTACGCCCAGTTCCGGGCGGCCAGTCGCGCCCAGGGTGACTCGCTGGCGGCACGGCTGCGGGGCGGCGCGGCGGCCGAGACGATCCTGCGCGAGGATTCGCTGGCGGGGCGCACGCGCGGCTCGATCGCCTGGCGCAGCCAGGAGGAGCACGGCCAGGTCTTCCAGAAGATCCTGTTCTCGGAGCTCAAGCCCGGCCAGGTCATGGTAGCGCCCCAGCCGGACAGCTCGTGCGTGGTGCTCCAGTCGCTGGAGTTCGATCCCGGGCGGCAGCTCTCCCTCGCGGAGGCCCAGAGCATGATCGACGAATCGCTCCAGAACATCGCCGCCGAGAAGCTGCTGGATGAGCTCATCGCCCGGCACAAGCGGACGATGCGGGTGGTGGCGCACCCGGAACTCGTGGGCCGCATCCGGATGAAAGACCCCACACTGTAGCGACTGGCGCTTCGGTCGTTCCCGCCCCGGCTGGCGCCGGATCCGCTTCGGCGTCTACCTGCCCGGGGCGGGCGGAAGGCTGTCGGACTTGGCCGGCGGGGTGGCCACCGCCTCGGCGCATCCCGCGCCCGAGGTCGCGTTGAGACTCACGGCCATGCCCTTCGGCGTCACGCTGAGGCTGACCCCAGCGATGTGGCTCAAGACCGCCTCCGTCCATCGGATGCACACCGGCTGGTGGCAGCCGGGCCCGACACCCGGCCGGCGGATGAGGATGCGCGCCAGGCCGTAGCGCTGGCCGGCCTCGACGTCCACGCTGTCCTGGTACGCCACGGCGTAGACGATCCGCAGCACGCGTCCCCCGTCCCGAGCATGGAACAACGACGCGCCCCCCATCCCCGAGGAATGGAAGGGCGTGCCGCAGCCCGACGTCGAATCGGGTTGCCACTCGACCTTCATCCAGACCGGGAGCCCGGTCGCGGACGGGGAGTCCCAGAGGCTGCTGAGCGTGTCTCCGTCCAGGGCATTGATGCGGATGGTGGCGAGGAATGACGTGAAGCCGCTGGTCGTCACCCCAGGGTCGAAGGACATGAACAGCGTATCGAGCTTGTTCATCCGCTGGCAGTCCATCCAGAGACGGTCGGACGCCCCGGGGCGACCGTAAGGGGCATGCCAGGAGAGGAAGAGGCGCGGCTCGCCGGCATACGCCGGCGCGCAGGCGAGCATCCCGAGCAGCATCAGCACGAAGGATGAACGGGGCATGCCGCGTCTCCTCGTCCGGACCATAAAATACCTCAGGCGACCCAATGCGGGCCGCCTGAGGTCACGACACGTCATACGGACGTCAAAACGCTAGCGATACAGCGCCTTCACAGAACCCCAGGTCTTGTTGGTCGTCGGAACGGCCAACGGGCAGCCAGGAGCGTTGATCGCGCCACCCTGCCAGAACACGAAGTTCCGTGCGTCCTGGCTGGTGAGCTCGATCGGAGGGTTGGCCGACAGGTCGACGTTGATCCGATTGTTCACCAAGCAGGCGGACGTGAGGCAGCCCGTGCAGGTACCGACCGAAGCGGTGTTTTTGAGGGTGAAG
>VBPB01000154.1:0-361 GCA_005893365.1 Candidatus Eiseniibacteriota bacterium | reverse complement strand
TCAGGGGCGCTGCCGTCGATCGCCACCGTCATCACGATGCGCACCCGCTGCGGAACGCTGGGATAGAGCTGCGCGGCGAACCCGCCGAACGGGCCACCGGTGACGCTGCCCCAGTAGTCAGTCGCGTTGCTGGCGCACGGGGTGATGAAGGCCACCGAGATACCCGTGGTGCGCGGCGCGGCGGTGAAGTTCCACCAGCAGGGAAGCGTGCTGCCGTTGGTGTTGATGTCCATCACCATGTCGTTCGCGACCACGTTCGAGGGCGTGTTGTTCGCCAGGACGTAGGTCCCGTAGCAGTTGCTGCTCCCGCTGTTGCTGGTGCAGGTCGAGGTCTTGTTGAGACCGAGGCCGGTGGTCGCCA
>VBPB01000153.1 GCA_005893365.1 Candidatus Eiseniibacteriota bacterium | reverse complement strand
CCTCGTGGGTTCGAATCCCACTCTCTCCGCCATCTTCCCTTCCCGTCCCTCGCAGGAGTCCCGGCATGAAGACGCTCCCGCTGCTCCTGGCCCTCGCGCTCGCGACCCCGTCGCTGGCCGCCGAGACCGCCCCGCCCGCCAAGCCGGCGGCCCCGGCCCGGGCCAAGGCGGACTCGACCGAGGCGCCGGTGGTCACGCACCACCAGATCACCGTCTCCGGCAAGCCGCTCGCCTACACGGTCACCACCGGCAAGCTGCCGCTCAAGAACGAGCAGGGCGAGACCGAGGCCGAAATCTTCTTCATGGCCTACACGCTCGATGGGGTGGCGAGCCCCGCCTCGCGTCCCATGATGTTCTCGTTCAACGGCGGCCCGGGCTCGGCCTCGGTGTGGCTCCACCTGGGCGCACTCGGCCCCAAGCGCGTCAAGATGCGCGCCGACGGCGCGATGCCCTCGCCGCCCTACCAGCTGGTGGACAACCCGTACACCTGGCTCGACCAGACCGACCTGTGCTTCATCGATCCGGTCGGGACGGGCTACAGCCGCGCCAGCAAGCCGGAGCTCGGCAAGAAGTTCTGGGGGGTGCAGGGCGACCTGGAGTCGGTGGGCGAGTTCATCCGGCTCTACCTCAGCCGCTACCAGCGCTGGGCCTCGCCGCTGTTCCTGGTGGGCGAGAGCTACGGCACCACGCGCGCGGCGGGGCTCTCGGGCTATCTGGTCGAGCGCTCGGGCATCGCCTTCAACGGCATCCTGCTGGTCTCCTCGATCCTCAACTTCGAGACCGCCGACTTCACCCGCGGCAACGAGCTGCCCTACACGCTCTACCTGCCGACCTACACCGCCACCGCCTGGTATCACAAGAAGCTGGCGCCCGAGCTGGAGTCGCGCGATCTGAGCCCGACGCTCGCCGCCGCCAAGGCATGGGCGACCGGGGAATACGCCCGGGCGCTGGCGATGGGCGACCGGCTGCCGGCCGACCAGCGCGCCGCCGTGCTCGATCAGCTGGCGCGCTACACCGGGCTCGACCCGCACTACCTCGACCTCGCCGACCTGCGCGTCGACATCCAGCACTTCTGCAAGGAGCTGCTGCGCGGCGAGCGGCGCACGGTGGGGCGGCTCGACAGCCGCTTCAAGGGCATCGACGACAGCGCCACCGGCGAGACGCCGGAGTTCGACCCGAGCCTGAGCGCGATCCGGCCGCCCTACACGGCGATGTTCAACCAGTACGTGCGCACCGACCTGGGCTACAAGAGCGACCTCACCTACTACATCCTGGGCGGCGGCATCGGGCCGTGGGACTGGGGCACCGGCGGCCGCGGCGGCTTCCCGGACGTGAGCGGCTCGCTGCGCGCGGCGTTCTCCAAGAACCCGGACATGAAGCTGTTCGTGGCCTCGGGGCACTACGACCTGGCGACCCCGTTCTTCGCGACCGAGTACACGCTGGCGCACCTGGGGCTCGAGCCCGCCGAGCGCGCCCGCGTCACCACGCGCGAGTACGAGGCGGGCCATATGATGTACATCGACGAGGGGGAGCTGGCGAAGCTCAAGCGCGACGTCTCGGCGTTCATCCGCGGGGCGCTCGGGACGCCGTGAGACGCGGCATGCGCACGGCGGCCGCACGGCGGGCCGCGGCGAGGATCGCGAGCGCCCGGCCTCGCGCTTGACCTCGCGCGGGCCGCTGCTAGAATGCGGGTCCGGTTCGGCACCGTGGGCCCTGCGCAGGCCTACCCGCCGGACTCCCAGTGTCTTGGGGATGTAGCTCAGTTGGGAGAGCACCTCGTTCGCAACGAGGGGGTCGGCGGTTCGAATCCGCTCATCTCCACCAGCTTCTTGTTATTGGGCCAGGCCCAGCGCAACCCGACCTTGTGAACCCCGTCAGGACCGGAAGGTAGCAGCGGTAAGCAAATCCTCGGGAGTGCCGCTGATCCCCTGGCCCTTTTCTCTGGCCGGCAGGCCGAAAGGCCTGCAGCGGGAACGGAATCCATGGCCCACCGCCCACTTGCCCTCAAGTACCGCCCGCAGGTATTCGCCGACCTGGTGGGCCAGGACCATGTCACCTCGGTCCTGACGCGGGCGATCGCGAGCGGCCGCGTCGCCCACGCCTACCTGTTCACCGGGGCGCGCGGCGTGGGCAAGACCACCAGTGCCCGCATCCTGGCCAAGGCGCTCAACTGCGAGCGCCGCGCCGCGGGCAAGCTGAAGGGCGCCGAGCCCTGCAACGCGTGCACCTCGTGCACCGAGATCACCACCGGGGCCTCGCTCGACGTCGCCGAGATCGACGGCGCCTCCAACCGCGGCATCGCCGACGTCCAGGCGCTGCGCGAGAAGGTGCGCTTCGCGCCGACCGGCGGCCGCTACCGCGTGGTCATCCTGGACGAGGTGCACCAGCTCTCCAACGACGCGTTCGCCGCCCTGCTCAAGACGCTCGAGGAGCCGCCGCCGCACCTGGTGTTCATCTTCGCCACCACCGACCCGCAGAAGCTGCCGGACACGATCCGCTCGCGCTGCCAGCGGTTCGACTTCGCGCGGGTACCGCTGCGCAAGGTGGCCGAGCGGCTCCAGGAGATCCAGACCCGCGAGGCCAAGGACGCCGAGGGGGTCCGGTTCACGCTCTCCGACGATGCCGCGCTGCTCATCGCCCACAAGTCCGAGGGCTCGATGCGCGACGCGGTGAGCGGGCTCGATCAGGTGATCTCGGCGGGCGAGGCCGAGGTGACCGACGAGGTGGTGCGCCGCGTGCTCGGCATCGCCGACCGCGAGGCGTTCTACGCGCTCGCCCAGGCGATCGTGGACCGCGACCCGGCGGCGGCGCTCAAGGCGCTCAACGCGGGCTTCGCCAAGGGCATGGACCCGCGCGAGATGGCCGAGGGGCTGGGCGAGCACATCCGCCACCTGCTCATCCTCAAGGTGGACCCGGGCGCCGAGGACCTGGTGGCGGTCACCGCCGACGAGCTTAAGCGGCTGCGCGCGCAGGGCGAAGGCTGGGCCGAGCACGACCTGCTGCGGCTGCTGCGCATCGTCACCGACGTGGCCTGGCCGATGCGCGACAGCCCGCAGCCGTTCATCCACCTGGAGGCGGCGGTGGTGCAGATGGCGACCTTGGAGCCGGGCGAGCGGTTGAGCGAGCTGCTCCAGCGCCTCGAAGCGCTCGAGCAGCGCCTGGGCGGGGCGCCCGGACCCGCCACCCGGCCCGCCGGCGGCCCGGCACGGTCGCCCGCCGAGAGCGCGGGCGCGACGAGTGCCACGCGGGCCCCCGCACCGGGCAAGCCCGGAACGCCCACGCCCACCCGATCCGCCGCCGGCGTCCCGTCGCGCCCGATGAGCGCGGAGGCGGGTGGCCCGACCGTGACCGGCGCCGGGGCGATCGCGCCGCCGCGCGACCCGAGCAGCGGCCCGCGCGCGCCCGAGCCGGCACCCGCCGTCGCCACGCTGGACGCGCCGGCGATCGTGAGCGACCCGTCGGTCGCGACCTCGTGGGGGGCGGTGGTCGAGGGCGTCAACGGGCGCAAGCGCATGCTCGGCGCCTTCCTGCAGGCCTGCCGGCTGACCGGCCTCGCCGACACCCACCTGGTGCTGGCGATGGACGACCTGCACCGCGCGGTGGTGGACGAGAAGGAGAATCGCGCCATCATCGCCGCCGAGGTGAGCCGCGTGTTCGGGCGCCCGCTCAAGGTGCAGTGCGTGCCGCTCGCGGCCGGCGCCGCCGCGGTGGCGACCGGCGAGCCGGCGCCCACCATGGATCGGGTCATCGAATGGTTCGCGGGCGATGTCATCGACCCCCAGGCCCGTCAACGGGAGAGGACGCGCGGATGAAGAGCTTCGGCGACATGATCAAGCAGGCGCAGAAGATGCAGAAGCAGATGGCCGAGCTCCAGGAGAAGCTCGCCGACGCGCGCTTCGAGGCCACCGCCGGCGGCGGCCTGGTGCGCGCGGTCGTGGACGGCCGCCGCATGCTCAAGGAGCTGACGCTGAGCCCCGAGGCCCTGAAGGACGCCGACGCGACCATGCTCGAGGACCTGGCGCTCACCGCGGTGGGCGAGGCCCAGCGCGCGGCGGATGCCCACATGCAGGAGACGCTCGGCAAGCTGACCGGTGGCATGAACCTCCCGTTCTGATCGCGCGCACTCGACGCACCCCCGGCCCCGGACGCCCCGAGCCCTCATGTACTCCTCCCGCTACCTGGAGTTGCTGGTCGAAGAGCTGGCCAAGCTGCCGAGCATCGGCCAGAAGAGCGCCCAGCGGCTGGCGCTCCACATCCTGCGCGCGTCCAAGGAGGACAGCCTGCGGCTCGCCGACGCCATCCGTGCGGTCAAGGAGCGGGTGGGGCTGTGCGCGGTGTGCGGCAACTTCAGCGACGAGGATCCCTGCCGGCTGTGCGCCGACCCGCAGCGCGACCCGGCGGTGGTGTGCGTGGTCGAGCAGCCCGGCGACGTGATGGCGTTCGAACGCACCGGACAGTTCCGTGGCCGCTACCACGTGCTGGGCGGGGCGCTCTCGCCGCTCGACGGCCGGAACCCCGAGGACCTGCGCATCGCGCCCCTGCTCGAGCGGCTGCGCGGCGGCGCCATCACCGAGATCATCCTCGGCACCAACCCCAACGTGGCGGGCGAGGCCACGGCGCTCTACCTGTCGCGCCTGCTGGCGCCGCTCGGCGTGCGGGTGACCCGCATCGCCCGCGGGGTGCCGATGGGCTCCGACCTCGAATACTCGGACCAGGTGACGCTGGCGCGCGCGCTCGAGGGACGGCGCGAGGTCGAGTAGTCCGCGGGCCACGCCGCGAACGCCGCCATGTCCCTCTCGTGGCTCGACGGCCTGCGCATCCTCGGCGTGTTCGTCATGATCGCCCTCAACGCCTTCTTCGTCTCGGCCGAGTTCGCGCTGGTGACGGTGCGCTGGACCCGGGTCGAAGCCCTGGTGGAGGAGGGGCGCTTCGGGGCGGTCGCGGTGCGGCAGGCGATCGAGAACCTGAGCCAGACCATCGCCACGACCCAGGTGGGGATCACCCTCACCAGCCTGGCACTGGGCTGGCTCGGCGAGCCGGCCATCGCCCACATGGTGGAGCCGCTGTTCCGCTCGTTCCCGTCGGTCTGGGGCGTGGCGCTCTCGCACGCGAGCGCCCTGGTGATCGCGCTGCTGCTCATCACCTACCTGCACGTGGTGCTGGGCGAGCAGACGCCCAAGGTCATCGCCATCCAGCGGGCCGAGGACGTGGCGCTGCTGGTGGCGGTGCCGCTGCTGGCCTTCTCGCGCCTGTTCCGCCCGTTCATCCGCCTGATCGGCGGCTCGAGCAGCCGGATCGTGCGCCTGCTGCGGTTGCCGCTGCAGCCGGCCGCCCAGGCGGTCCACTCGGTCGACGAGCTGAGCATGCTGGTCGAGGAGACCCAGGAGGCCGGCGTCATGGCCGAGGACCAGGCCAGCTACGTGCAGAAGGTCTTCGAGCTCTCGGACAAGACCGTGGGCGACATCATGCTGCCGCGCGACCAGGTGGTGACCGTCTCCATCAACGCCTCGGAGGACGAGGTGCTGGCCACCGCGCGCGACACCGCGCACACCCGCATCCCGGTGTGGGAGGGGACCCCCGACCACATCGTCGGCATCGTCAACACCAAGGACCTGTTCCACCTCTTCAGCTTGAAGGGGCTGGTCATCCTGATGGACGCCATGTACCCGCCGCTGTTCGTGGCCCCCGACCAGCCGGTCGCCCGGCGGCATCGTGACGCTCGAGGACATCCTCGAGGAGATCGTCGGCGAGATCGAGGACGAGCACGACGTCCACATGCCGCACGGCGCGGTGCGCCCCCCCGGGGCCGCGGACGCGCCGGCCGCCCACCCGGGCCCGCCGCGCCCCTGAGGCGGTCCGGCGGTGGTGCCCCCCGCTGGCCCAGATACTTGTTGCGGGACAACCCGATATCGTGATAAGTGTCCCTGAACGGGACACGGACGTGCCACGGAGTCTGACCCTGACCCTCGCTCCCGTAGCGAGCGGGAGGTGTCATGCCGCAATGGACTCTGTTCGAAAACGATTTTCGCGCCATTGACCAGGTCCTCAACGCGTTGCTCGAAAAGACCAATGCGCTCGCCGTGCACCTGGTGGATCGCTCGGGGCAGTTGATCACCACCTCCGGGCGCAGCGCCGACTTCGACGCCACCGCCTTCGCCAGCCTGGTCGCGGCCGATTTCACGGCCAACGCCGAGCTGTCGCAGTTGATGGGCGATGCGTCCGTGGTGGCGGTGGTCCACGAGGGCAAGACCCGGACGGCCTATTCCTGTCTGCTGGCCGACCGCATCATCATGTGCACGGTCTTCGACCGGCGCAGCACGCTGGGCCTGGTGCGCCTGCGGGCCACCCGGGCAGCGCGCGAGCTGGACGGCGTGTTCGAGAACCTGTTCGAGAAGGTCGGGATGGTCGAGACGGGGCGCAGCACCGGTGAGTACGCGGCAGCCGCCGGGCGCGAGGTGGACGCGCTCTTCGGCGAGTAGCCGCGTCCCCGACGCGACGATCGACCGGGAGCGGACGCAGTCGGGGGCGGCATGGCGCTCATCAATCACCGGGCGCGCGAGATCCATTTCAAGATCGTCTACTACGGCGCGGGGCTGTGCGGGAAGACCACCAACCTCAAGCGCCTGCATGACCGGCTTCCCGCCGACCGGCGTGGCCGGCTGGTCTCGATTGCCACCGACCACGAACGCACGCTGTTCTTCGACTTCCTGCCCATCGACCTGGGACAGGTGAACGGGTTCACCACCCGCTTCCACCTCTACACCGTCCCGGGACAGGTCTACTACCGGCTCTCGCGGCGGGCGGTGCTCCAGGGGCTCGACGGCCTGGTCTTCGTGGCCGACTCGCACCCGGCGCGCGAGGACGCCAACCGCGAGTCGCTGGCCGACCTCGGCACCCACCTGGTGACGCTGGGCCTCTCGCCCGAGCAGCGGCGGCGGCTGCCGTGGGTGTTCCAGTACAACAAGCGCGACGCCGCCGGGGCGACCCCGGTCGAGCGCCTGCGCGCCGAGCTCAATACCAGCGGCGCCCCCGAGTTCGAGTCGGTGGCCAGCGAGGGCCGCGGCGTGACCGAGACGCTGCGCGCCATCTGCAAGGCGGTGCTGGCCCGGCTCGCCAGCGAGCCGGTCGCGGCGCCGGCGTCGGCACCCCACCCGGGGCCGGCGGCTGCCCCTGCCGGGCGCCCGGCGTCGGCCCTGGCCGCGCCCGGCACGCCCGCCTCGTGAAGGGGCTCCTCCGCGCGCTGGCGACCATGGGGCCGGTGGGCTACGCCCCGGTGGCCCCGGCCACCGCCGGCAGTGCGGTGGTGGTGCTGGTCGGCTGGTTCCTGCCGGTCGCCCCACTCGCGCTGACGCTCGCTCTGCTGGTCGTGGGCACGCTGCTCGCGGTGTGGCTCGCGGGCGAGGCCGAGAAGGAGCTGGGCCACGATGCCCACCCGATCGTCATCGACGAGGTGATCGGGCAGAGCCTGGCGCTGCTGTTCGTGCCGCACACGCTCGTGGCGTTCGCCGCGGCGTTCGTGCTGTTCCGCGTCTTCGACGTGTGGAAGCCGCTCGGTGCCCGCGAGATCCAGCGGCTCCCGCCTGCGGCGCGTTCCACCTGGGCGGGTGGGGCGCCCGCGCCGCGGGGTGGCTGCACTAGTGTCCCGTGCCGGAAACCATGCACACGCCGCGCGGGTTCTCGTGGCCGCTGGCGGCGTCGCTCCTCCCCCGTGTATCGCAACGGATACGGTGGGCACAGTTCGCCGTCTTCAAGGCGAGGCGGGGGAGCGGCGCGTGG
>VBPB01000206.1:8255-8784 GCA_005893365.1 Candidatus Eiseniibacteriota bacterium | reverse complement strand
ACGAGTTCAAGGGCACCAACGGCTTCATGATCACGGTGGACATGAACTCGAAGGACTTCGCCACCGCGGGCATGTAGGCACCGACGCCTCGCGCGTCCGCCCTTGACACACGGCGGCACGGGCCGACAGTCTTGGCTCGTGCCGCTCGTGGTTCAGCGAACCGGACGACTTGGCCTGCCTCCGCCCGCTCCCTACCGTCCTATCGCGGCCCCACCCGATGAGAGGAAGCGCTCCACCCGCTCGATGAACGCCGCCGGCTCCTCGAAGAACGGCAAGTGCCCGCTGCGCTCGAACACGGTGAACTCGGACCTCGGGATCGACCGGTGGATCTTCCAGGCGATGGCGGGTGCAACGTTGGCGTCGAACCGCCCCGTGAGGACGAGCGTCGGGAAGGCGAACTTCGGCAACTCGGGGCCCAGGTCGAACTGACGCAGATCGGCCGTCACCGCCGCGTTGACCGGGGGGGAGTACATGGGTAGGGGCCCATCCCGCAGCAGTGCCCGTCGGGATGGATCACACGCCAGCATGG
>VBPB01000206.1:773-8229 GCA_005893365.1 Candidatus Eiseniibacteriota bacterium | reverse complement strand
AACTGCAGGGCGTCCTGCCGCTCGCTGACGTCCGGGAACAGGTCTCGGAACAGGAACTTGGTGTCGTCCCACTTCGGCGCTCCCGAGTCGCACACGATCAGGTGCTCGATCCGGCGCGGGTGCCTCGCGGCATACGCCATGGCCAGGATCCCGCCCCACGAGTGCCCCAGCAGGTCCATGCGTTGGAAGCCGAGGTGTGAGCGCAGGGAATCGAGGTCGGAGATCTGGTCCGCAAGCGTGCACGACTGGCCCTTGGCGAGGGCCGGCGAGAGTCCGGTGCCCCGCTGGTCGTAGAAGATCACGCGGCGATGTCGCGCGAGGCTGTCCCACACGGCCGAAACCAGCATGTATTCGTGTGACACACCGGGGCCGCCGTTCAGCACCATGAGTGGCGTGCCCCTGCCGCCGCCCCGGACTTCGTACCAGAGCTTCGCGCCCTTCACGTTCACCCACTGGCCATTCCCCGCCGCCGCGATGGGACCTGCACCCAGGACCATCGTGATCAGCGCGATCACGATCTTCTTCATGGCCATTCCTCCTCGACTCGGGGTGGACCTTCCTGCCGCCGACATCAAGGTAGCCCGACCCGACGCATCAGCGCCACAAAGCGAGGGTCCGAGCGGAGCGGATCGGCCCGGGGATCGACGCTCAGCATGGTGACGTCCTCGGAGCGATCGCGGAACGATTCCTCGAGCAGCGAGAAAGCCGAGTCGGGTTCCCCCAACCTGGCCTGGACCAAGGCGAGCGCGTACGTCTGAACGTAGGTCGTCTCCCGGGCGGCTTGGAGCCCGCGCAGGATCCGCCGAGCCTCTGCGGCCCGGCCGGCCTCGGCTTCGACACGAGCGATGGCGGCCACGACCCATGGGTTGCCTCCCAGGTCTCGCGCCCTCCTCAGTTCGTCCAGCGCGAGCGGCAGATTCCCAAGCGACTCGTGTGCCTCCCCAAGCAGCGAGTAGGTGGGCCAGAAGCCAGGGTCTTCGGCACGGATTCGGTTCAGCTCCCCGATGGCCTGGTCGAAATGGCGCTCGTAGTACGAGGGCCAGGTCGCGAACCAGCGAAGCTGTTCCGAAACGGGGTCCAACTGGAGCGCCTGCGCGAACTCTCCCCTCGCCGCGTCGAATCGGCCCGCGGCGTCCAGGGTGTATGCGTACCACTGACGGGTCAGGGCAGACCCCGGGTTGAGCTCCACGGCCTTGCGGAGCAAATCGAGCCCGTCGTTGAACTTCCAGTCGTAGAAGTACGTCACCAGCCCGCGGATAGTGAGTGCCTCGGCCAGGGTGGAGTCGAGATCGAGAGCCTTCGCGGAGCACTGCCGCGCCAGCGGCATGGCTTCGTGCGACGGCAAGTACCAGCCGCTCATGAAGAAGTAGTCGTCGGCGAGGCCCGCGTAGGCGAGCGCATAGTCCGGGTCCAGTTGGAGGGCCTGCTTGAAGAGCTGGATGCCGCGCTGGGCCCCCTGGCGGGTGCCGGGGTCGATCGAGAAGCGCGCCTTGAGATAGAGTTCGTGCGCCTCCGGGTTGACTTTGCGTGGCGAGGAGATCGAGGCGCGCTCCGCCGGAGTCAGACTCGCACGGATCTGTTGGGCGACCGCGAGCGCGACGTCGCCCTGGAGCGCAATCACGTCCTGACCCTCACGCTCGTAGCGCTCAGCCCACAGGTTGCGCCCCGTGCTCGCGTCGATCAGGCGAGTATCGATGCGAACCTTTCCCGAGGACCTCGCCACCGAACCCTCCAGGATGAAGCGCACGGCCAGCTCCCGCGCGATTCGGGCCAGTGGCTTCTGGGTATGGCGATAGGTCGATGACGCACTATTGGCGATCACGGTAAGTGACGAGATCTTGGCGAGACACGTGATCAGCTCGTCGGTCATCCCGGCGGCGAAATAGCCCTGCTCCGAATCGCCGGAGAAGTCGTCGAGGGGCAGCACGGCGATCGAGTTGCGCGACCCTTCGTCCGGTGATGGGTGCCGTGAACGCCACACGACGACGGCCGCGATGGCGATGAGGATCGTCGCCCCGGCGACGACCGCCGCGCGTGGCATCCCACCCCGCCCCCTCCGCGCGCTTTCCCGGACAGCCGCCGAGAGTCCTGCGACGAACTCCACCGCGCTGCCGGGACGATCGGCGGCGGCCTTAGCGAGACCCCTGTGGAGTTCGCGCGCGACCCGGTCCGGCACGGTCGCTCTCAGCGCCGAGACCAGCCGCGGCTCGAGGCTCAAGTGCTGGTGGGCCACGCTCTCCGTCGAGGGGCCGGTGAATGGCGGCTGGCCTGCCAGCATCTCGTACACCAGGCAGGCGAGGCTGTAGACGTCGGAGCGACCGTCGATCGGGGCGTCCGGACCACTCCATTGTTCGGGACTCATGTAGGCGGGCGTCCCGAGCAACGTCGTGGCCGTCGTCAGCCCCGGTCCTCCTGCCGTGCCGACCGCCTTGGCGATACCGAAGTCCGTCACCAGCGCGTGACCCTCGGAGATCATGATGTTCTCCGGCTTGATATCACGATGAATGACCCCCTGCCGGTGTGCGTACTCGAGGGCCTCGCCGATCTCTCCCGCCAGGCGCAGCGCTTCCTCGAAGGGCAGCTGTCGGACACGCTCGAGCCGCTCGCGCAGCGACTCACCCCCGATGTACGGCATCACGTAGTAGAGCTGTCCGTCGGCGACACCCGAGTCGTGGAGCGTGAGGATGTGGGGGTGGTTCAGGCGCGCGGCGAGCTCGATCTCGCGCAGGAATCGGGCATGCCCGATGACGGCCGCGATCTCGGGATTCAGGACCTTGATCGCGACCGGGCGGGAGTGCTTGAGGTCATCGGCAAGATAGACGATGGCCATGCCACCGTGGCCGAGCTCACGTCCGATCCGGTAGCGGTCAGCCAAGGCCTCGGTGAAGGCGGTCGAGATCATCGGAGGACACTACCCCATCGGGCCGCGGGCATGTAGGCACCGACGCCTCGCGCGTCCGCCCTTGACACACGGCGGCACGGGCCGACAGTCTTGGCCCGTGCCGCTCGTGCTTGACCTGC
This sequence comes from Candidatus Eiseniibacteriota bacterium, assembly GCA_005893365.1. Classification (GTDB taxonomy): domain Bacteria; phylum Eisenbacteria; class RBG-16-71-46; order RBG-16-71-46; family RBG-16-71-46; genus WS-11. The sequence goes on along the minus strand of VBPB01000206.1, from coordinate 5,208 downwards.
TCCGTCACGGCGAGGCGCTTCCCGCCGCCGAGTCCGGGGATGAGGGACGCCGTCTCTCACCGCGAGGCAAGCACGACCTGGAGCGCCTGGGACGGCATCTCGCCACCCTGGGCTGGCGCCCCGACCGGGCCTTCGCGAGCCCACTCATGCGGGCGCGGGACAGCGCCCGCATCGTCCTCGCGCAGGCCGCATCGGATCTGGACGCGGTGGCGTGGGAGGCCCTCCGGCCCGACGTCGAGCCCGCCCAGGTGGAGGCGGCGCTCGTGCGCGAAGGCCTGGTTTCGGGGCACCTGCTCCTGGTCGGACATCAACCCCTGCTCGGCGAGCTGGCGCGCTGGCTGACCGGCGCCGCGGTGCCCGCGTGGGGGCCGGGGGACCTGGTGCGCATCGAGTTCACGGGCCCTCCCGCGGCCGGCGCCGGCCGGTCGACCTGGAGGGTGGGGCCGCGCGACTGCGGCTGACGCCACGGCGGGCCGGTGCTACGCTCATGGTGCCGGCTTGAGGAACGCCGGCGCTGGCATCCGCCCCGGGAGGTCTCATGATCGTGAATTCGGCTTCGACCGTCATGACCCGTCGCATGAATCTCGGCGACATCCTGCTCGATGGCCTGTTCGCCGGCGCCATCGGCGCCATCAGCGTCGCGCTGTGGTTCCTGGTCCTGGACGGACTCGCCGGACGGCCGTTCTTCACGCCGGCCCTGCTGGGCACCGTGCTGCTCCACGGCGGCTCGGCGGCCGGTCAGGGCGTCACGGTCGCGCCGCTCCCGGTCGCCGCCTACACCGCCTTCCACTTCCTGGCGTTCCTGGCCGTGGGCGTGGGGTTCTCCTGGCTGATGACGCTGTTCGAGCGCTTCCCGATCGTCGGCTTCGTGCTGCTGGTGGTGTTCGTGTGTCTGCAGCTCGGCTTCTTCGCGCTCAACGTGGCGCTGGGCGCCGAGCTGGTGGGCCAGCTCCGCGCGTGGACGGTCGTCGTCGCCAACCTGCTGGCGGCGGGCTCGATGTCGCTCTACCTCTGGAAGCGCCACCCGCAGATCCGCGAGGCGCTGCGGCACGTCTGGGATCAGGAGGCGTGACGGCCCCGCGAGCGGGCGGCCCCGCGAGCCCGGACGATCGGCCGGCCGAGGAGACCCTCGACCCGTCCGATTGGGGCGCGATGCGCGCCCTCGGCCACCGCATGGTGGACGAGATGGTCACCTACCTCGAGACCGTGCGCGACCGGCCCGCCTGGCAGGCGATGCCCGACGAGGTGAAGGCGGGCCTGCGGGCCCCCCTGCCGCTCGAGCCCCGGCCGGCCGAGGCGGTCTACGAGGACTTCCGCCGCCTGGTCCTCCCCTACCCGCTCGGCAACATCCATCCGCGCTTCTGGGGCTGGGTGATCGGCACCGGGACCCCGCTGGGTGCCCTGAGCGAGATGCTGGCCGCGACCATGAACCCCAACGTGGGCGGCGCCGATCACGCGGCCTGCCACGTCGAAGCACAGGTGCTGGCGTGGTGCCGCGAGATGCTGGACTTCCCGCGCGAGGCGAGCGGGCTCTTGGTGAGCGGCGGCTCGGTCGCCAACCTGGTGGGGCTCGCGGTCGGGCGCAACGCCAAGGCCGAGGTGGACGTGGCGCAGGCCGGGCTCCGGGCCGCGCCGCGGCGCATGACGCTCTACGCCTCGAGCGAGACGCACAACTCGGTGAAGAAGGCGGTGAGCCTGCTGGGCCTGGGCCGCGACGCCCTGCGCGAGGTGCCGGTGGACGGGGACTTCCGGGTCGACCTCGCCGCCCTGCGCACCGCCATCGCCGCCGATCGCGCCGCCGGGTGCCATCCCTTCGGCGTGGTGGGCAATGCCGGCACCGTCAACACCGGCGCCATCGACGACCTGCCCGCGCTCGCCGACCTGTGTCGCGCCCAGAACCTCTGGTTCCACGTCGACGGCGCCTTCGGAGCCCTCGCGGCCCTGTCGCCGGCGCTGCGCGAGCGCGTGCGCGGGATGGAGCGCGCCGACTCGCTGGCGTTCGACCTGCACAAGTGGATGTACATGCCGTTCGAGGTCGGCTGCGTGCTGGTCCGGCACCCGGAGGCGCACCACGCCACCTTCACCGCCCCCGCCGAATACCTGGCGCGTGCCGAGCGCGGGACCGCCGCCGGGCCGACCTGGTTCAGCGAGTACGGCATGCAGCTGTCGCGCGGGTTCCGGGCGCTCAAGGTGTGGATGTCGCTTAAGGAGCACGGAGCCCGGCGCTATGGCCGGCTCATCGCCCAGAACGTGGCCCAGGCCCGCCACCTGACCGAGCGCATCGAGCGCACGCCCGAGCTGGAGCTGATGGCGCCCACCGCGCTCAACATCGTCTGCTTCCGCTTCCGCGGGGAAGGCCTCGATGAGGCGTCGCTCGATCGCCTCAACCAGGAGGTGCTGCTCGAGATCCAGGAGGCCGGGATCGCCGTGCCCACCTCGACCAAGCTCCGCGGGCGCGTGGCGCTGCGCGTGGCCATCGTCAACCACCGGAGCCGCCGCGAGGACTTCGATCTGCTCGTGGGCGAGGTGGTGGCGCGCGGGCGGCGGCTGGCGCAGACGATGGCGCAGGCGGGGGCACGCGGCTGAGGCCTTCTCCCCTACTCCAGCGCCCGCTCGCTCTCCGGGTCGAACCAGCGCAGGCGGTCGTGGCGGAAGTGGAGCGTGGCGCGTGCCCCCTCGGCGGGCGGCGGCTGGCCGGCGAGGCGCGAGACCACCGGGCCGGCCGGGGTGCTCCAGTAGAGCAGCGCCTCGTTGCCGAGCGGCTCGCACACGTCGAGCGTGGCGGGGATGGCACTGCCGGCCCCGTTCTCGCGTAGCGTCAGGTCCTCGGGACGCACGCCGATCGTCACCGCGGACCCGCGGCGCGCCCTGAGCCCCGCGGGTGCCAGGGCCGCCTGGAACGCCGCGGCCCCGGGCAGGCTCACGGCACCGTCGGCCGCCACGGTCGCGGCCAGGAAGTTCATCGGCGGGCTGCCGATGAAGCCGGCGACGAACTGGTTCGCGGGCCGGTGGTAGAGCGTGTCGGGGTCCGCGACCTGCTGCAGCACGCCGCCCTTGAGCACCGCGATGCGCTCGCCCAGCGTCATCGCCTCGTCGCCGCGCATCTGGACGCGCAAGCGGGCGTCCAGGTTCGAGAGCGGCTCGTCGAAGAGGAACACCTGCGGGTGCCGCACCATCGCCCGCCCCAGGGCCACGCGCTGGCGCTCGCCGCCCGACAGCTCGCGCGGGAGCCGCGGCAGCTTGCTCTCGAGGCCCAGCAGGGAGGCGGTCTCGCGCACGCGCTGGTCGATCTCGGGACGCGGGCGCTTGCGCAGCCTGAGCCCGAATGCCATGTTCTCGAACACGGTCATGTGCGGATAGAGGGCGTAGTTCTGGAACACCATGGCGATGTCGCGCTCGCCGGGCGGCAGCTCGTTCACCACCCGGCCGCCGATCACGATCTCGCCCTCGGTGATGTCCTCGAGCCCGGCGATCATCCGCAGCAGGCTGGATTTCCCGCAGCCCGAGGGTCCCACCAGCACCAGCAGCTCACCGCTCTCGACGGCGAGGCTCACCCCGTCGACGGCACGGTGGCCGGCGGCGTAGGTCTTGGAGACGGACTTGAGCTCGAGGGATGGCATGGCGGGCGTTGGCACCGCGCCTCGCGGCTCGGCGAGGCTCGGCGGCTGGGCGGCACGCTAGCGAAACACGGGAGTGAACGCAACGCAGGAGGAGACGATGGGGTTCCTGGACGGCAAGGTGGCGCTGGTGACCGGCGGCAACCGCGGCATCGGCCGCGGCGTGGTGGAGGCCCTCGCCGGCGAGGGCGCCCAGGTGGCGCTCACCGCCCGCAAAGCGGATGCGGCCGCGGCCGCCGCGCGCGAGGTGGGGCGCGGCGCCCTCGGCGTGGCGTGCGACGTGCGCTCGCAGGCGTCGGTCGAGGCGCTGTTCCGCGAGGTCGAACGGGCGGCCGGCGGCGTGGACATCCTGGTCAACAACGCGGGGATCGGCATCTTCGCCCCGGTCGCCGACCTCGCCCCCGACGACTGGCGCGCCGTCATCGAGACCAACTTGAACGGCGTCTTCTACTGCTGCCACGCGGCCATCCCGATCATGCGCAAGCGCGGCGGCGGGTACATCTTCAACGTGTCGTCGCTGGCGGGCCGCAACGCGTTCCCGAGTGCGGCCGCGTACAACGCCAGCAAGTTCGGGCTCAACGGCTTCAGCGAGGCGTTGATGCAGGAGGTGCGCTACGACGGCATCCGCGTCTCCTACCTGATGCCCGGCAGTGTCGCGACCGAGTTCGGCCGCGGCTCGGACGCCAAGGCGGGCTGGGCGCTCACGCCCGCAGACGTGGCGGCGGTGGTGATCGACCTGCTGCGCTCGCCGGCGCGGGCCCTCTACAGCCGCGTCGAGATGCGTCCGAGCCAGCCGCCCAGGAAGGGCTGAGGGGTCG
>VBPB01000206.1:0-642 GCA_005893365.1 Candidatus Eiseniibacteriota bacterium | reverse complement strand
GGCATCCGCGTCTCCTACCTGATGCCCGGCAGTGTCGCGACCGAGTTCGGCCGCGGCTCGGACGCCAAGGCGGGCTGGGCGCTCACGCCCGCAGACGTGGCGGCGGTGGTGATCGACCTGCTGCGCTCGCCGGCGCGGGCCCTCTACAGCCGCGTCGAGATGCGTCCGAGCCAGCCGCCCAGGAAGGGCTGAGGGGTCGAGGGGGACTAGGCCGTCCGTCAACTCCGCGGGGGCGGTTCAACTCCGGCAGGCCCCGGGACGAGTCGGCCCAGGTCGGGCCTCGGGAAGGCCGGCCCTCGACTATTCCCGGGAATCGTTCCGCTTCAACGCGCCCCGCGGCCCGGTGCCCGTCCTTCCCCAACGCGCCCCGGGGCGCGTTCATGGGCCACTCGGTCGGCCCAGCCCCTCCGGGGCCCGGTTTTCCGGCGCCGGTACCGGCCCGGTTGAGGGACCCCGGCGCCCTGGGTTAGGGTGGGCGGGACTCGCGTGGCGCCCGCGACCCCCCGCCTGCGCCCCACCGCGAAGCGCTCATCCTCGTCCTGGGGGACTCGATCCACCCGGCCGGCGCGACACTCCCCCAAGGAGGCTCCGTGAAATCCCGACTCGCGTTCCTGTTGATGCTCCTCCCCGGCATCGCCCTGG
>VBPB01000205.1 GCA_005893365.1 Candidatus Eiseniibacteriota bacterium | reverse complement strand
CCCGAAGCCCACCTCCGGCACCACGTAGCCCGAGCCGAAGCCGGTGTAGTTGCTCTGGATCAGCGAGACCATGAGCCCGCTCTCATCGGCGGTGCAGAGATACGTGGTCTCCTTGCGGTTCAGCATCGCCACGTCGCCCGGCTGGTCGGTGAGGGCGGCGTGCTGCATGTCGATCAAGGCCGCGCGCTTCTTGGCGTAGTCCTTGGAGAGCAGCTGCTCGACCGGCACCTTCGCGAACGCCGGGTCGGCGTAGTAGCGGGCGCGGTCGGCGAAGGCGACCTTCTTGGCCTCGACCATCAGGTGCCAGAAGTCGGCCGAGGCTCGGCCCATCGCCTTGAGGTCGAAGTTCTCGAGGAGGTTGAGCAGCTGGAGGGTCGCGAGCCCCTGCCCGGGCGGTGGCAGCTCCCAGACGCGATAGCCACGGTAGTCGGTCGAGATGGGCGCGTCCCAGGTCGAGGTGTGGCGCGCGAAGTCCTCGAGCGCGAAGAACCCGCCGTTGGCCTTGGAGTAGCGCACCAGCGCGTCGGCGATCGGGCCCTTGTAGTAGGCGTCGCGTCCCTTCTGGGCCAGCAGCCGCAGGGTCTTGGCCAGCGCCGGGTTCTTGAAGAGCTCCCCCTCGCGCGGCGCGTGGCCGCCGGGCATGAAGACCTCCTTGAAGCCCGGCTTGTCGAGGTTGCGCTTGACGCCGCTCGCCCAGTTCTCGGCGATGACCGGCGAGAGCGGGAAGCCCTCCTCGGCGTACCTGATCGCCGGGGCCAGCACCGTGCTCATCGGCAGCTTGCCGTACCGGGCGTGCAGCTCGAACCAGCCGTCGCAGGTGCCCGGCACGGTCCAGGAGTAGGGCGTGAAGAGCGGGATGGTGCCGTCGGTGTCGGGCGGCACCTTGTCGGCGGTGAGCGCGAGCGGCGCCCGGCCGGAGGCGTTGAGGCCCACGACCTGCTTGGTCTTGGGGTCCCAGAGGATGGCGAACAGGTCGCCGCCCAGGCCGTTGGCGGTCGGCTCCATCAGCCCCAGGCAGGCGTTGACCGCGATCGCCGCGTCCACGGCGGTCCCGCCCTGCTTGAGCATCTCGAGGCCGGCCTGGACGGCGAGCGGCTGCGCGGCACACACCATGCCGTGCTTCGCCCAGACGACCGAGCGGGTGGCGGTGCCGCGCGCGGAGTGGGCCGTGTCGATCGGGCTGAGCGTCATGAGCAGGAGGGCGGGTACCAGCAGCAGGGCACGCGAGCGGAGCATCGGGACTCCTCCGGAACGGGTCGGGGCGTCGGCATCGCCGGGCAAGGCTAGGGCATCGCCCGGGAGCGCGCAATCGGCGGCCTCATGGACCTCGGCGGCGTGGTGGGATGCTCCATGGACGGCGCACCGCGATGCGAGTTCAGTGGCGCCAAACGCCGGCGAACCGCGATTCACACTCGCCTGGTGCCATGGTAGCTTGCCGCGGCTGGCCCGGGTGCCGCGAGGCCGCTTCCCGAGGCCGTTGATATTCTCCAGCGTGGAGGACGATGCGATGAGAATCGGTCCGGTTGTGGGAGTCGTACTCGTTCTCTTGAGCCTCGCGGCTCCGGCGTTGGCCGCGGGACCCGAGTTCTACCTGCTCGGCGGCGTTGCGCTGGCCAACCTCGGGGGCGACGCGGAACTCCTCGGCAATGCATTTGCCGCGGAGCTCGACATTCAGGCCGGTGGTTCCTGGCAGTCGACCAAGAAGTCGCGGATGGGCATGGACGTCGGCGGCGGGATGAGGTACGGCCGCTCGGATGTGATTGGGGGCGCGGTGGAGCTCAGGTACGCGACGCGTGGGGTCAAGTACGACCTGAGGGAGGTCAGCGGCTCTGGCGTGAGCGCGACCGAGACGTTGAAACTCAACTATGTCGAGATGCCCGTCCTGCTGGAGTGGACTCCAGCGGTGTCCGGATCGGTTCAGCCTTTGTTCGTGGCCGGTCCCGTGTTCGCCTTGAAGGCCTCCGCCAAGGCCACAACCCAGGCGTTGGGACAGTCGGATACGCAGGACTTCCCTAGCGGCACCATCAAGAGCGCGGCATTCGGCGGGCTCGTGGGGGCCGGCATCAAGATCAAGGCGGCCTCCAGCTCCAGCATCCTGCTGCAGGCGCGCTTCCAGGCGGGATTCACCAATCTGGTCGAAGACAATCAAGGCCTCGACCTCAAGCCCCGAGACTTCTCGATCATGGCGGGATGGTCCACGGAGCGCTGATTCGTCGAGGCCGAATCCCGATTCTCATCCACGCGACCCGGCCGGGGTAAACCCCTGACCGGGTCGTTCCACTGGAACGCCAGGGCTGGCAGTGCGTGGAGGTCACGAATACCTGCGCCGCCTTCATTGTCGCGGTGATGGGTCTCCTTTATGCTGCGCGCCATCCCCCCGTACTGACGCACGCAGCATCGGAAGGAGTCCGCATGTCCCGCTTCGCCGGCGTGGATTTCTACGAGATCGACTCGCTGCTCAGCGAGGAGGAACGGCAGATCCGCGACCACGTGCGCGGCTGGGTGGAGGATCGTTATCTGCCGCTGGTGGAGCGAGCCTACGAGGAGGCCTACTTTCCCGCCGAGGTCATCCCCGAAGTCGCCAGCATGGGCCTCCTCGGCGCGACTTTGCCCGAGAAATACGGCTGCGCCGGCGTCAATCCCACCGCCTACGGGCTCGCCATGCAGGAGCTGGAGCGCGGCGACTCCGGGCTGCGCTCGTTCGCCTCGGTCCAGGGCTCGCTGGTCATGTGGCCGATCTTCGCCTACGGCTCCGAGGAGCAGCGGATCAAGTGGCTGCCCCGCATGGCGACCGGCGAGGTCATCGGCTGCTTCGGGCTCACCGAGCCCGACTTCGGCTCGAACCCGAGCGGCATGATCACGCGCGCGGTCAAACGCGGCGGCGAGTACGTGCTCAACGGCGCCAAGATGTGGATCACCAACGGCACCGTCGCCCATCTCGCCGTGGTGTGGGCCAAGCTCAAGAACGAGGAGTCCGGCAAGGAGGAGATCCGCGGCTTCCTGGTCGAGAAGGGCACCAAGGGCTTCTCGGCCCCGGAGCAGAAGCGCAAGCACTCGCTGCGGGCCTCGGTCACGAGCGAGCTGATCCTCCAGGACGTGCATGTGCCCGAGGCCAACCTGCTGCCGGGGGGCGCCGGGCTCAAGGGGCCGCTCGGCTGCCTCTCGCAGGCCCGCTTCGGCATCGCCTTCGGCGTGGTCGGGGCGGCCATGGCCTGCTTCCACGCGGCGGTCGACCACAGCAAGGCCCGAGTCCAGTTCGACCGGCCGATCGGCGGATTCCAGCTGGTCCAGGAGCGGCTGGCCGTGATGCTGACCGAGATCACCAAGGCCCAGCTCCTGTGCGTCCAGTTGGGGCGCATGAAGGAGCGCGGCACGGTCAAGCCCGAGCAGATCTCACTCGCCAAGCGCAACAACTGCGAGATCGCGCTCGACATCGCCCGGCAGGCCCGCGACGTCCTGGGCGCCAGCGGCATCACCGCCGAGTATCCGGTGATGCGCCACATGTGCAACCTGGAGTCGGTCAAGACCTACGAGGGCACGCACAACATCCACACGCTGGTGCTGGGCGAAGCGGTCACCGGGATCGCCGCCTACCGCTAGCCCGACCGCGTCGCCTCCGCGCCGCGCCCCCATGCGGGACGCGGGCTCGCGGCGCATCCCGCGATTCCCGATTGACGGCCGCGGCCCGGCCTGTTCCCCTCGGCCGGGGCAGATCGTGGAGATGCCACGGTCGCCGCGCTTCATCCCGGATTCGAACGGGGAGGTCCGCATGAGGAGCATGAAGGTCGTCCTGCCGGTACTGCTCATGGCTGCAACCCTCCAGGCCACCACGGCCCAAGCGGCCGGCACCTGGACGCTGGGCTCGAACTTCGGGCTCGGCGTGATCAGCTCGGGGGGCGAGTCGGTGACCACCTTCGGGGTGCCGAATGGCGGGGGCCTGTTCCTCGGCAGCGTCCAGCCCGGGATGCGCATCGGGTTCATCGTCCCGAGCGGGGAGTACGACGTCTACCTGGATACCGGCCTCAACGTCGTGAGCGGCAGCAACGAGACCATCCACTCGCTCATCACCACGTTCAACGGCCAGTACAACTTCTCGTCCGGACTCGACACCACGCCGTTCGTGACCGGCGGGATCGGCTTCGCCCGGATCGGGGGTGGCGGCGGCAGCGACACCGAGGCGCTGCTCGGAGGTGGCTTCGGCGTCCGGCGCAAGATCGGCGGCGACCACGGGGCGTTCCGGGCCGAGATCCGTTACGACCGGCTGCGGCTGAGCGACGGCGCCAACTGCTTCGGGATCAAGCTGGGCGTGGACGTCTGGGTCCCGTAGCTCGGGACGCGGGCCGGGGAGGGGCCGCGCGACCGGCATCAGCGTCGGCCGGGAGACGGCCGCCACGGACGCCCGAGCCCCAATGCAAGGACCCGGCCGGGGAAACCCGACCGGGTCCGAGTCGTTACGACCGAAGCGTTACGACTACTTGCCCGACGACAGCGGGAAGCTCACACCACCGCGGAAGGTGACGAACTTGGTGGAGGTACCCGTGGTGCTCACGACGTGGAACAGACCCTGGACGTCGACATTGAGCGAGCTGCCGGCCTTGAAGCTGACGCCCGCGCCGCCGTGGCCACCGAACTTGTTCTCGCTGGCGCTCGCCGTGACGCCACTGGCCGTCGCTTCGGCCTTGATGTGATACACCCCGCCGCCAGCGGTGACGTACGGCATGATCTTCGACTCGCTGGCCATCGGGAACATGTACTTCAGGTGCCCGCCGCCCGTGAAGAAGGTCGAGGAGCCCTTGTCGATCCCGAGCGCGGTCGCGACGTCGTCCTTGAGGTTGTTCTTGGAGTACATGCCATCCACACCGACAGAGACCGCCTCGGTCACCATGTAGTCCACGTCCAGCCCACCCAGGAAGCCGAGCTTGGAGGAGTCCTTGAACTCGCTGAGGGGGATGAGGGCTCCGCCGCCGACGCCGATGCTCACATCACCCTTCGCAGCGGCATGGGCCTGGGGAGCAACGAGCAACAGAGCGAGCGCAGCGACCAGCAGTGTGCTCTTCCGGAACATCGGGTTGCCTCCTTGTGGGGGTTGACTCCAACGCTCGTGCTCCGCGCTGAACGCGGGAGCCGAACATCTGGGGAGCGTGGCCGCGGACCGGCCCAGCCCCCATCCAGACGCGCCGGGCACCCTACTGGCGGCAGGAACGCCTGTCAATCTCCCCCCGGCTGGCGCCGCTTTAATCACAAGCAGGGCATGTGATTATGCTATTGGGATGTCGCATCCCCGACGGCGCGCCGCCGTGTAGGGTCGGCCACGGGTCCGACCCGACGGCGGAAGACGCGAGCGAGCCGTTCCAATCGTACCGAAATGAGTTGCGACTCCTCCGCCACAGCGCTTCCCAGGAATCCGCGCGGATCCCGGCTCTCCCACCTCGGCGCTTCCGAGCACCCGGCGTGGACCCCGCTCCCTCTCCATCGGCCCTCCCGCCGCTCCAGGGGAGGCTCTGACGGGGCCGGGGCCACCCCCCGATCACGGCCGCCGGACCGCCACGGGCACCGAGGCCCCCAGGGGCATCGCCTGCGGGGCGCGGTTCAGCTCGGCCATCCGGAGCTGCTCGGCGCGGGACAGGAAGTAGACCGCCACCAGGATGAAGAGCAGCGAGATCCAGTCCTGGGCGGTGGGGAACTTCTGATGGAAGACGAAGAACAGGAACAGCGTGGCCGCCGTGCCGGCCACCAGCGAGGTGAGCCGGTTCACCAGGCCGGCGAAGGTGGCGGTCCGGCCCTTGAACATGAAGATGAACACCGAGAAGAAGGCGACCACGCCGTAGGGGATCCCCGAGATCACGGCGGACAGGTCGGGGTGGCGGATGGCCTCGTCGAAGGCCACGATCCGGAAGTCGGTCCAGCCGAACGCGCCGCGGCCGAAGAAGAGCAGCAGCCCGATCGACAGCATCGTGCCGCTGGCCGCCAGCTGCTCGATGGCGAAGAAGCCCTTGTTGTCCTGCTCGACGCCCTTGGCCCGCGTGTTCTTGTAGTAGTTCATGATGTAGAGCCGGATCGAGTAGGAGAAGATGTACGAGCCCAGGATGGTCATCGCCGGCACCGAGTGCAGGAACTCGAAGCTGCCGCGCGCCGCCCCGGCCTTGAGCCCCAGCCACTGGTCGGCCGGGATATGGCGCGAGGCCAGGAAGTCCACCAGCGGCAGCAGCACCACGTTGGTCGCCACCGCCAGCAAGGCGAAGATGACCGCCACGTTCTCCTCGTGGAAGACGCGTTTCTTGAGAATCCCCTGCCGGATCTGCACCTCGTCCACCAGCCGGCTGATCAGGATGATGCTGCCGCGCATGATGACCATCGCCACCAGCACCGAGATGGGCAGTGTGTACATGAGCGTGGTGGTCGGGATGACGACGGCGGTGCAGATGCCCGAGGGGATGATGTACCTGACCTCGGAGGGCACCTGGAACGGGCCCCAGGGCACCGTCTGGTTGGACTTGAGCTTGATCCAGCCGAACAGCACTACCACCGCGACCGCGAAGATGCTGCCGCCGATGGTGTTGTTGAACAGGAACGCCATGTCGGACATCTTGGGGTCGCGCAGCTGGGTGAAGTACTTCACCAGCACGCCGGTGACGGCGTAGAAGGCGAAGTAGCCGACGCACAGCTGGACGAGGCGACCGGTGCTGCCCGACTTGTCAGTCGACATGGATGGCTCCCTCATGGGTCGAGACCCACCATCCTAGCGCAGGCCCGCGCCGGCCCGCAGCGGAAAACCCGTCCCTCCGAGGGGGCCTTCGCGCTTGCCCTGGTCTCCCCCGGGTGTAGACTCATGGGCGGATCGAACCGGGGGAGCCGCCCTTCGGTGGCGCGAGGACCGCGATGAGATTGCCCGCACCCCGCTTGCCGTCGATGACGCCCGCCGTGCTGTCGGGCGGGGGCCTCGCTGCGATTCCCCTGTGCCTCCTGCTCGCGGCCGCGGGTCCCGCCGGCGCTTCTCCCCCGCTCTTCCAGGCGCCGTTCCTGTCGTTCGATGCCGGGGGCTCCCCTGTTGCCGTGGCCGTCGGTGATCTCAATGGCGACGGAAAGCCCGACTTGGTGGTGGCGAACAACGGTTCCAGCACGGTCTCGGTCTTCCTCGGGAATGGGGACCTGACCTTGGGCCCGAGGAGCGA
>VBPB01000204.1 GCA_005893365.1 Candidatus Eiseniibacteriota bacterium | reverse complement strand
CCTTGCGGCGTTGCGGCACTCGGGGTATCGCGCTCGCAAACGATACATCGTGTTCCAGGTGCTTCCACACACGCTCGGCCTCGGCCCCGAGGTGTGGCGGGTCTTGGCCCGATGCCACGATCTTCGCAATCGCGGCGAGTACGAGGGCGATCAGTCGGGCGACGAGCGCCTCCTCGCCGATCTGATTCATGCCTGCAAGATCGTCGCTGCGGCGCTCAGCAAACTCCCGGCTGTCTGACGGACGCCCGCGAAACGACCTGCGCGGATGATGCGACGGGTGGCCGACGACTCCTCGGCCGCGATGCCTACAACACGTCCCGCCGGTCCTGGGGGTCGAGCGCGTCGCGCAGGCCGTCGCCCAGGAAGTTGAAGCAGAAGAGGGTGAGCGAGAGCGCCAGCCCCGGGAAGACCACCAGCCAGGGAAAGAGCGCCAGCACCCGCGCACCATCCGAGACCAGCGTGCCCCACGAGGCATCGGGCGGCTGCACCCCCAGTCCCAGGAACGAGAGGAACGCCTCCTGGAGGATGATGGCCGGCACGGTGAGCGTGGTGTAGACGATCACCGGCCCCAGCGTGTTGGGCACGATGTGGCGGAAGATGACCGCCGCGTCCCCCGCCCCGAGCGCCCGCGCGGCCTCGACGAAGGTCTGCTGCTTGAGCGACAGCACCTGGCCCCTCACGATGCGCGCCATGGTGAGCCACTGCACCAGCCCAAGGGCGACGAACAGCATCAGGATGCTGCGGCTGAAGAACACCAGCAGCAGGATGACCAGGAAGATGTAGGGCAGCGAGTAGAGGATGTCGACGAAGCGCATCATCAGCTCGTCGGTCTTGCCGCCGCGATAGCCCGCGACCGCCCCCCACGACACGCCGACGATCAGGCTCACCAGGGTGGCCACCACGCCCACCATGAGCGAGATGCGGCCGCCGTAGACGACGCGCGCGAAGGTGTCGCGCCCCAGCTCGTCGGTCCCGAACCAGTGCGCCAGCGACGGTGGGACGGCGCCGAGCTTGAGATCCTGGAGGGTCGGATCCTGCATGCCCGGCAGCCACGGCGCGAAGATGGCCGTGAAGACGATCCACGCCAGGAACGCCGCCGAGATCACCGCGGCGCGGTTGCGGCGCAGGCGCTTCCACGCGTCGGCCCAGAGGCTCTCGGGCCGGCTGCTCGCCAGCGTCTGCACCGCGGCGGCCGGCGCCGGCAGCGTCGGGGGCTCCACCGCCCGCAGCGCGCCGCTCACGCCAGCTCCACGCGCGGATCGAGCCGCGTGTAGGCGATGTCGATGACCAGATTCAGCCCCATCAGGAAGCTGGCGTAGAACAGCACCTCGCCCAGCACCAGCGTGTAGTCGCGGTTGAACGCGGCGTTCACCAGGTAGCGGCCGAGCCCGGGGACCGAGAAGATGCTCTCGACCACGATCGAGCCCATCATGATGCGGGCCGCCGCCGGGCCGATGTAGGAGACCACCGGCAGGATGCCGAGCCTGAGCGCGTGCTTGGCCACCACCACCGACTCGCCCAGCCCCTTGGCGCGCGCGGTGCGGATGTAGTCCTGGCGCAGCACCTCGAGCATGCCGCCGCGGGTGAGCCGCGCGATGTAGGCGATGTAGGCGGTCGAGAGCGTCAGCACCGGCAGGATGCGGCTCTCGGGCCCCTGCCAGAGTGCGGGCGGCAGCAGGTAGAGGGTGAGCGAGAGCCCCAGCACCAGCACCGGCCCGAGCACGAAGTTGGGCACCGAGACGCCCGCGAGCGCCAGGCCCATCGCCGCGTAGTCGGCGCGCGAGTTCTGCTTCACCGCCGCGATCACCCCGATCGGCACGCCCACCAGCACCGCGAGCAGCAGCGCCCAGCCGCCCAGTTCCGCCGAGACCGGGAGGGCCTCGAAGATGATCTCGCGCACCTGGCGCGACGGGTATTTGTACGAGGGCCCGAAGTCGAGGCGCACCGCGTTGGCCAGGAAGCGCCCGTATTGGCGGACGAGCGGCTGATCGAGCCCGTACTGGCGCATGAGCTGTTCCTTGGCGGCGGCGGGGATGTCGCGCTCGGCCTGGAAGGGCCCGCCGGGGGCGGCGTGGATCAGGAAGAACGTGAGCGTGGCGATCACCCACAGCGTCGGGATGATCAGCAGCACGCGCCGCGCGATGAAGGCGAGCAGGCTCAACGGGTCTCCGTCCCCGGCCCGCCGGGGGCTACGGCGACCGGCGCCGCGCGCTTCTGCCAGTCGTGGTCGATCCACACGCGCGTGAGCGGGTGGATGTCGAGCGCGGTGTGGTAGATGCCCCGCACGTAGGGCTTGATCAACTCGTTGGTGGAGTAGTGATAGATGGGGACGACCGGGCCCTCGCTGAGCAGGAGCGCCTCGGCCTGCTGCAGGATGGCGAGCCGGCGCGCCGGGTCCAGCTCCTTGGCCGCGTCGCGGATCATGGCGTCGTAGCGTGAGTCGCTCCAGCCGGAGCGGTTGTTGCCGTCGCCGGTCACGTAGCAGGCGAGGAAGGTGTTGGGGTCGAGGTAGTCACCGAGCCACGAGCGCCGCGCCACGTCGTAGTGGAGCGACGTGAGCGTCTGGAGGTACGAGCCCCACTCCTCGTTCTGGATCGCGACCGCGATCCCCAGCTCGCGCTTCCACATCGCCTGAATCGCCTCGGCGATGCGGCGGTGGTCCTCGCTGGTGTTGATGAGGATCGAGATCTTCGGGAATCCCTGGCCGCCGGGGTAGCCGGCCTTGGCCAGGCACTGGCGCGCGTAGCCGGGATCGAAGCGGATGCCGGGCGGGTTCAGGTATCCCGGGTAGCCGGTCGGGACCAGGTTGCCCCACGGCCGCCGGCTGCCCTTGAGCAGCTGGTTGGCGATCGCGTCGCGGTCCACCGCGTGGTTGAGCGCGCGCCGCACCCAGACGTTGTTCATCGGCGGGTGGGTCACCGAGATCGAGTAGAAGTACACACCCTGGAAGTCCCCGTGCGAGTAGTCACCGTAGCCGCGCATGTAGGGGATGAACGCCGAGGGGAAGTAGCCGCTGGGACACCAGTCGATGACGCCGGCCTTGTAGAGGTTGAACGTCGTGTTGAGGTCGTCGAGCGTGTAGCCGACCATGCGCCCGAGCCGCACGCTGGCGGCGTCCCAGTAGCGCGGGTTCTTCGCGAACTCGAAGCGGTTGTTCTGCCGCCAGTAGGTGAGCGTGAAGGCGCCGTTGGTGACGATGGTCCCGGGCAGCGTCCAGCGGTTGCCGTACTTCTCGATGGTCCAGCGCGGCACCGGCAGGCAGGTGTAGAACTGGCAGAGGTAGAGGAAGTAGGGGACCGGGGAGGCCAGGTGGACGACGAAGGTGCTGTCGTCGGGCGCCTCGAGGCCCACCTGGCGATCGTCCTTCACGTCGCCCTTGTTGAACGCCTCGGCGTTGACCACGGGGGAGAGGAAGCTCGCGTAGCGCGACGCCGTCTCGGGCCTCAGCACGCGCAGCCACGACCAGCGGAAGTCGCCTGCGGTGACCGGGCGGCCGTCGCTCCACTGGATCCCCGGGCGCAGGTGGAAGGTGTACGTGCGGCCCTGGTCGGAGAGCTCCCAGCGGTACGCCTGTCCCGGGAGCGGCTCGAGCGTCTGGGGGTCCTCGCGCGTCAAGCCCTCGAACAGGATGCGCGCCACGCGGCCATCGGGCTGGCCGACCGCGAGGCCGGGGTCGTAGGTCTCGGGCTCGGCGCCCAGGCTGAAGCGGAAGACATCGCCGGGCGGGAGTGAAGTAGCGCCAAACCAGCGCGGGCCCGAGGCGCTGGTGCGGACCACGCCGTCCTCGCCGGGCGCGCAGGCGCCGAGCGCCAGCGCGACGAGGAGCGCCGCGGCCAGCGGGCGCAGTCGCGGGTGCCGGAATCCGTTCCGGCGCGGGACCTGGGCGAGGTGCCTCACGGCGGCGGAGCATAACAGCCGCACCGGCAGGCGGCTACGGCGACCGTCACGCATGCGGGACCCGCCGAAGCATCGCCTCCCGGCGTTCACCCATACTAAAACGCCCGGTCCGGCGGGCCCGCCACGGGGTTCGCCTCGCGAGAAAGCGCTGGGGTGGGGCCGGGACCGGGGCTATCCTTTTGGGTGCGCAGGGGGCTATTCCCCCGATGACCTCGCCCGCGGCGCCAATGTCACTGGAGTGGAGGGACTGTGTCCGCGCTCTCCAATCGCGGCTGCTTGCGCGCCTCTCGCCTGCCATCCGTCATCGCGATCCTGTTCGCCCACGCGGCGGCTTTGTCCGCGCCGGCGCGCGTATCGGCGCAGAACACCGACGGCGTGGTGCAGGAGATGATCCCGGAATCGCGGGCCGTGACGCGCGCCGCTCGACTCCGGACGGCCGCGGATGGGGCTGATCCAGACACCATCTGGATGGGTCACATCTACGACCCGACCTTCACCGCCGGCGGCACGATGCAGGCGGGCGGAGTCGGTCCCTACCACGTGGGCCGCGGCCCCAACCGCCCCAAGCGCGTGGGCTCCCCGGTCACGATCGGCGACAACGGAGCCTGGGACTTCGACCGCTTCCAGGGTCCCGCCGCGAGCAACGGCTTCGTGGCCGAGACCGACTCGCTGCAGGGCTGGTGGTCCGTCGCCCGCGCGTACCAGAGTGGCGCCACCACGTTCCCCGATTACGTCCGGCCGTTCTTCGGCCTGGATTACGGCAATCAGGTGAACTACGTCATCAACCAGGGCGCTCCCAAGCGCACCTTCGGCGTGGTGGGCCTGTGGCACCGGGACCGCGGCAATAGGGCGTACGCCCCCGGCGACACCGTCGCGGGGCACAACGTGCAGCCGGTGGGCTGGTCGCCGACGGAAGTCGGTGGCGCGGGCTCGACGGCATGCGCCTGGATGGGCTTGCGCTCGGCCGGTGACGTGTCGGCCATCGACCTGACGGCCAACGGCGGGACCGGCAACGCGTTCAACGGTGACCTGCTCCAATACCAGGGGAACAACGGCAACAACTCCGTGGGCTCGGTCGCGGTCAACGGCACCGACCACAACTTCCCTGGCTACGGCTCGCAGATGGACCAGATGCTCTACCGAGACATCAACAGCCCGAGTGGACCGCTGGTCATCTCGTTCAACTTCAGCACGAACATGTCGACGCAGAGATACTCCTTCGTCGGCGCCATCGGCTGGTTCGACAAGGACCCGATCAGCATCACCCATGACAATCTGAATAACCCGACCAGCGACGGCAACTTCATCTCCGCGACGGTCGCTGGCAGCTCCAACGGCCCGGTCGACTCCTTCATGGTCTACATCGGCGCCCCGGTGGACGACAACAACGTGACGTTCAGTGCGCCGCTGTTCGTGGGTGCCAACGAGATCACGACCGTCTACGACAAACAGCGTCGCTGGCTCTCCGAGGTCCTCCGCTGTACATCGGGTGACCAACACTACAAGGAGCTGGCGAGCTACGCGGGGACCCACACGCCGACCGCCGTCTCGATCGACGTGGCGTCGCTCTACTCGAGTGCGCTGGCGAACATCCGCTCGGCTGGCGGTGGCATCGTACGTCTCGTCTTCCGCGTCAAGACCAACCGCGGCTTCGACGACGAGAACGCCGGCAATTCATCGTCCGCCTTCGATTCGGGCACGCGTGGCGCGGCGATCCTCGACAACGTCACCTGGACGGGCCAGGCGTCGGCAGCGGAGGGGGACTTCGAGAACGTCACCGGGGCCGGTGCCATCAACAACGACACCGTCGTGTCGGCGCTCAACGCCTGGAAGTCGACCGGCAAGCCGCCGGCCGTGTACTTCCACGTGCATTCGCTCTCGACGCTGGCCTTCAATGACCCGTGCGGTGGCGTGGACAGCCCCAACCGCCAGTGCAACCTGTACGGGAAGATCCTCACCGCCGGCGATCACGACCTGCCGGCGGACAAGGAAGGCGGCGTGTTCGGCTCGAACACGCAGGACCGCCAGCGCTGGGCGGTGTCGCCGACGATCAACCTGCGCGCGAGCGGAAATGGCCCCGGCAACTACAACGCCATGGGCATCGACCAGGAGATCGCCA
This sequence comes from Candidatus Eiseniibacteriota bacterium, assembly GCA_005893365.1. GTDB lineage: Bacteria > Eisenbacteria > RBG-16-71-46 > RBG-16-71-46 > RBG-16-71-46 > WS-11. The sequence continues at coordinate 47 of VBPB01000204.1, read as the reverse complement.
GCACCACCGGCGACTACATCTCGTTCTTCTCGCTGTACAACGCTGGC
>VBPB01000203.1 GCA_005893365.1 Candidatus Eiseniibacteriota bacterium | reverse complement strand
GCGGACGCGCGCCCCCTGGGGCAGGCGCCCGGCCTCGGTCGCGATCACGCGGCGGGTCCCGTCCACGAGATGCTGCATCCGGGCGAGGCGCCGGAACGACAGCTCGGAAGCCGTCCTCGGGCTCACCAGGGTCGCGGACTCCGCGGGCTCGGCGCTCACGAGCGCCACCAGCCGCAGCGCGACCAAGCCCGCCGCCCAGCCCGGACCCCCGCGGGCCAGCGCGAGGGTGAGGCCACTGGCCAGGGCCACGACCGGGATGAAGGCACGCCAGGCGTCCCAGTCCGGCCCGAGAGCGGCGAGCGGCAGGGCCGCGACCAGCGCCGCGATGAGCACGAGGCCCGCGGCATCGCGCCCGCGGCGGCGGGCGAGCCACACCAGCGCCACCACCGATAGCGCGAGGGCGGCGGCGAGGATCGGGAGGAACGCGAACGGTCGCGCCTCCTCGGCGCCGGCCGCCGCCGTGAAGACCTGCGCCAGCGTCGTGGGGACGTGGGCGAGCGCCACGGTCGCGGACGCGGGCGGGAGCCGCACGCCGTGGTTCCGGGCGATGAGCTCGCCCGCCAACCACACGCCCGCGACCGCGGCGGCGAGCGCCACCCACGGGCGACGACCGCCGGCCGCGCGCGGCGCCACCCACGGCAGGATCGGCAACGCCAGCACGGCCAGCTCGTGCGAGAGCACGGCCACTAGCGCCGCCAGCGCCGCGCTCGCGCGCCGGCCGCGCGCCGCTTCGTGGATCGCCGCGGCGACACCCACCGCGGCCAGGAGGTGCTGGGCGCCGCTCGGCCAGATGAGCAGCGCGCGCGACGACTCGGAGAGCAGCGGTGCGGCGGCGACGAGCGGGGCGAGCCAGGGGCGGTCTGGGGACGCGCGGCGGACGATGCGGTGGAGCAGGAAGGCGAGCGCGGCGAGCAGGAAGGCCGCGAGGGCCGCCGCCGCCCACGGCGCGCGCAGGAGCCACGGGGCGAGCAGCGAGAACCAGACCTGGCGCGCGACCGGACGCCAGTAGTAGGCCGCGCCCATCGAGTCGAAGGGGTCGAGCGGGTGCTGGAACCGGGCGCGGTCCAGGAACGCGTAGTCGTCCGCCACGGCCACGCCGGGGAGCGAATGACGGATGGACACGAGCAGGGCCAGCGCCGCCGCGAACGGCGCCGCACGGCACGCCGCGGCGAGCCAGGGTGCGATCCGGGACGCGTCACGAGCCCCGCGGACGGCCGGAGCCCCCGCGCGCCGGCGCGGGGCGGACTGAGGAGGCGCGCGCACGGCGCCGAGTGTACGATGCCGCGTCGGAGCACTCCAGCCGCCTCACGGCGCCCGAGACGTCACGACGTGAGGTAAGATGGACGCTCGTCATCGCGGGCGGTAGCGTGCCGCGGCGCTGTGGACCTTCGCGGGAGCCTGCGATGCCCTCCACCTCGGAAGCGATGCCGGCGCCGCCGGGCGAGGCGCCCCGCCCCGCCGGCTACGCGGTCCGCATCTCCCGCCGCAAGCTCCAGCGCTCACTCGCCCTCATCGTCGGCGTCATCCTGGCGGCCCATCTCTCGGTCCACATCTATCACTACACCGTCCACCCGGTCTCCGAGCTGCTCTTCACCGCCGTGGACGTGGATGCGGAGGAGAACTTCTCGACCTGGTACCAGGGCTTCTCGCTGCTCTTCGCCTCGGTCCTGCTGTTCATCGTCGCCGCGCGGCGCCGCGGCGACCGCGACCCGCTCGCCCTCTACTGGCAGGGCCTCGGCATCGTGTTCGTGATGCTGTCGCTGGACGAGATCGCCGGCTTTCACGAGACCCTCAACGCCATCATGACCGAGAGCTGGACCGTGCCGGCGCTGGTCTTGGTCGCCCTGTTCGCGATCGCGTACACGCGCTTCCTGCTGCGGGTCGAGCGGCCGACCGCCAAGCGGTTCGTCGCCGCCGGCGCCGTCTACATGGGCGGGGCGGTCGGCATGGAGCGGTTCTCCGAGTGGTTCATCAAGATCAGCGTCGTGACCTTCCGGTTTCCGTGGGGCAACCTCGTGATCCGGCACACCAACGAGACGATGGCCAAGACGCTCGACTACAGCATCGCGACCGCCATCGAAGAGGGCATGGAGATGCTTGGCGTGTGGTTGTTCATCCGGGCGATCCTCCTGTTCATGTCCGCCGAGGACGAGACCGTCGTCCCCGTCACGCTGGCGCGGCCGGCGCAGTCCGGCGCGCCCCGCAGCGGAGGCCCGACCCCGACCTGAACGCCCGCGCCCGCAGGCGCCCACCGCACGACGTCGTCCCCCCACGACCCCAACCCGATCGCTGACGATGGCCTCAGTTCCCCCGACTCCCATCGCCGTCTCCGCCCTGCCACGGCCCGCGGCCACCCGCCGGGTCGCCGGCCTCCTGTCCGCGGCGTTCGCCTCCGCCATCTTCACCAGCGCGGCCCTGGTGTTCGTGGTCGAGCCCATGTTCACCAAGATGGTGCTGCCGCTCTACGGCGGGAGCGCCGAGGTCTGGAACACCTGCGTGCTCTTCTTCCAGACCATGCTGCTGGCGGGCTACCTCTACGCCCACTTGGCGCCGCGCTGGCTGGGAACGCGGCGGCACGCCCTCCTCCATGTGACGCTGCTCGCGCTCGCTCTGGCGGCCCTGCCCATCACCGTGCTGACGGCGTGGGTCAATCCCGACCCGGCGCATCCCGCGAGTTCCCTCCTGGCGCTGCTCGGGGTCTCCCTGGGCGCGCCGTTCCTGCTCCTCTCGAGCACCGCTCCTCTCCTCCAGTCGTGGTTCGCCGGCACCGACCATCCGCGGCGCGGCGATCCCTACATCCTCTACGCCGCGAGCAATCTCGGCAGCCTGGGGGCCCTGCTCAGCTACCCGTTCCTGCTCGAGCCGCATCTCACCCTGACCGCGCAGCGCGCCGCGTGGTCCTGGGGGTACCGGGTCCTGCTCGGGCTGATCGCGGCCTGCGCCCTGCTGGCGCTGCGCTCCGGGCTCGGCCGGACCGCGGGCCGGAGCGCCGCGGCACCCGCCGACGATGCACCGCTCCTGGACCTGGTCTCGCACCGGCTTCGCGCGCGCTGGGTGCTATTGGCGTGCGTCCCCTCGAGCCTGATGCTGGGGGTGACCAGCTACCTCACCACCGACGTGGCCGCGGTGCCGCTGCTGTGGGTGCTGCCGCTCGCGATCTACCTGCTCACGTTCGTCATCGCCTTCGGCCGGCGGCGGCTCGTGCCGGCGCGCGGGCTGCTGCGGGCGGAACTCCTGGTCCTCGGCACCCTCATCTTCCTGATGGTCTGGAACACGCGCTCATCGCCGACCCGGCTGCTCGCCATCCACCTGATCGCCTTCGGCGTGGTCGCCCTGGTCTGCCACGGCGAGCTGGCACGCCGGCGGCCGAGCCCTGCGCACCTGACCGAGTACTACCTCTGGCTCGCCGTGGGCGGCGCTCTCGGGGGCGCCTTCAACGTGCTGGTGGCGCCGTGGCTCTTCAACGCCGTGCTCGAGTACCCGATCATGATCGTGCTGGCCTGCGCCCTGCGGCCCAGGACGACCGGGGCACGGCTCGGGTGGGGGCGCTGGACCTGGTGGGGATTCGGCCTGTTCGCGGCGCTGCTGCTGGCGGTCAAGGAGGTCGAGACCTCGAGCCTGCGCCAGGCCCTGCGGCCGCAGTGGCTGGTGTTCCTCATGCTGTTCTCGTCGAGCCTCGCTGGCCTCGCCTGGCTCGAGCTGCGCGGCCGCCCGCGGGCGCTGGCCCTGGGGGCCGCCATCATCCTGGGCGGCGACGCGTTGCTGGACGCCCGCCGCGGCGACGTGCTGCTCGCCGAGCGGAACTTCTACGGCGTCCGCACGGTGGTGGCGGCCGACGGCGCCCACCTCCTCTATCACGGCACCACCCGCCACGGCGCCCAGGATCTGCGCCCGGGCCACCGGCGCGAGCCGCAGAGCTACTACTCGACCAACGGCCCGCTCGGCGACCTGTTCCGCGAGCTGCCGCTGCCGGGCGGTCCGCGCCGCGTGGCCGCGATCGGCCTCGGCACCGGCACCGCCGCCGCCTACGCGCGACCGGGGGACGACTGGACGTTCTACGAGATCGACCCGGAGATGGAGCGCATGGCCCGGGACCCGCGCTACTTCACCTACCTCCGCGACTGCCTCGGGACCGTGCGCGTGGTCATCGGCGACGGGCGGCTCGCGCTGGCCCAGGCGCCGGCCGGGAGCTTCGACCTGATCATCCTCGACGCGTTCAACTCGGACGCCATCCCGATCCACCTGCTCACCCGCGAGGCGGTGGCGGAGTACCGGCTTAGGCTCGCCCCCGGCGGGGCGCTGGCGTTCCACCTGAGCAACCGGCACCTCTACCTGGCCCCCGTCGTGGCCCGCCTCGCCGCCGACCAGCGCATGGAACTGCGGCTGCGGATCGCGAACTGGTCGGACGTGGGAGACAGCCGGTCGTTGATCTATCCCTCGACCTGGGCCGTGATGACCCACGACGCGCGCGGCTTGGGCGGCATCGCGCGCGATCCGAGATGGCAGGCGCCGACGCTCAACCGCCTGATCGGCCTCTGGACCGACGACTACTCGAACGTCTTCCAGGCGTTCGCCTGGTAGGCGACGCGGCGGGTCACGTGAGCGGGACCACGGCGGGGCTCCGGCGTCGCAGGCAGAGACAGGCTCAGCGCTGGGGCGGGCCCGTGAGCGGGCGCACGTCGGTCGCCAGCGCCCAGCCGCGCGCGCCCGAGGAATCTTCGACCCGCACGTAGGGCCCGCTGGCCTCGAGGATCGGCAGCACCTCGCCCTCGCGCAGCGTCCCGGTCGCCTCGGCGGTCGGCGAGGCCGCGTCGAGCAAGGGGGCCCCGCGCCGCACCACCGTCCCGGTCGGGTGGGCGAACGCGCCGGCGATCGGGACCGCCGCGACGCCCAGGCCCAGGGCCAGCGCCGTCCAGGCGATGGGGATCAACCCGCGCGCCCCGCGCCGGAGCTTGAGCCCGGCATGGGCGCCGAGCGAGACCACCAACAGCAGCACGGCGATCAGGTCGAGCCGGAAGCGCCGCGCGGCGCGCGCCACCGCGGCCAGCGGGTCGGGCGCGATCTCGGCGCGGTCCAGGTTGGCGCCCTCGCGCAGCCGCTCGATGTCGCGCGCGACCGCGCGGTCGGACGGGTCCAGCTCGCGCGCCCGCAGCAGCGCCCAGAGCGCTTCGCCCATGGCGCCGCGGGCATAGGCCGCCTGGGCGCGGTTCCAGTCCAGCGAGGCGGTCTCGTTCCCCGCGACGGCCAGGCTCTCGTAGAGGGCGATGGCCCGCGGGAAGTCGCCGCGGCGCGCCAGCTCGCCCGCGTCGCGGAAGCGCTCCTGCGCGGCGGACGTGGCGGCCGCCGCCGCGGGACGGGCCGCAGCGGCCAGCCCGACGCACGCGCCGATCATGGCCACCGTCATCGCCCGGCGCGCATTCCCCACGAGCGTCGCGCTCACGCCCACCTCCGCACCACCTCGCCGGCGCGCGCCGCCAGCTCGCGCAGCCGCTCGGAGTAGTCGCCGAGCTGCGGCGCGTAGCGCACCGCGTGCACGTCGTCGAGCAGGGCGCGCACCGCCTGCGCCCGCTCGCTCTCGTCCCCCTCCAGCGTGCCGAACACACCGTGGATGGCCTTCTCGATCACGCCGGCCGCCTTCTCCTTGCTCATGCCGTCGCGGCCGATGCGCTGCAGGTCGGCGAGCGCCCCGCGGGCGCCGCGCGGCGCTGCGGCGCCACCGGGTCCGGGACGCCCGAGCGGCGCGAAGCGCCCTGCGCCCCAGAGCGCACCATGGAGGAGCAGCACGCAGGCGGCGACCACGCCCACCATCCGGCCGCTCCACGCCCCCGCCGTGCGGTGCGGCTCCAGGTCGGCGCGCAAGGGCAGCGGGCCGCCGCGCGCCGGCAGGCCGCCGGCCACCGGCGGGGGTGCCGGCGCCACGGTCCCGATGCCGGCCTCGACGCGCAGCGGCAGCGGGGCGGTGGTGGTGTGGTCCAGG
>VBPB01000004.1:532-26370 GCA_005893365.1 Candidatus Eiseniibacteriota bacterium | reverse complement strand
CGCGGCGGCCACGCACAAGACCAGGGCCGGAATCGAGCAGATGCTTGCGGAGCGCTTCCCTCGACCGGACCTGCCTGCGCTGGTGCAGGCGATCGAGCCCGCGTGCCAACTGGCCCCGGGGCCAGTTGGCATGACAACTCCCGAACGTGCCGACGAACTGGCCGGACGGCCAGTTCTCATGGGCACCGGGACTCCGGCTGTGGAGCGAGTCGGGGCACCTGCTGAACTGGCCGTACGGCCAGTTGGCACGCCGCTGGAGATGCCGACCTCAGGCCCCTCATTTGCCATCGAGACGGCCGGTTTCTCGCAGACCCCGCCGTTGGCCGTCGTGCAGCACCGTGACGGCGACCGTCAGCGGGTGACGCCGCTGGCGCCGCAGCGCTTCGGGGTCCAGTTCACCATGGACCAAGAGGCGCGCGACCTGCTGTGCTACGCGCAGGAGCTGCTCGGCCATCAGATTCCCCCGGGAGACGTCGCGGCGGTCTTCAAGCGCGCGCTGCAAGCCCTCGTGCCCCAGCTCGAGCGCCAGAAGTTCGCAGCGACCGAGCGGCCGCGGCCCGGCCGGAGCCCTTCGGCTGACCCGCGACATATCCCTGCGCCGGTCAAGCGCGAGGTCTGGGAGCGCGACCAGGGCCAGTGCACATTCGTGAGCGAGGCCGGCCATCGCTGCGAGGCGCGCACAGGACTTGAATTCGATCATGTGCAGGAAGTCGCCCGCGGCGGCACGGCCACGGTGTCAGGCATCCGGCTCCGGTGTCGTGCCCACAACCAGTTCACCGCAGAGTGCACCTTCGGCGCCGAGTTCATGCGCCACAAGCGGCTCGCGGCGGCCGAGGCGCTTGCGGCCACGAGGCTGGCCGGCCGCCTCCCAGCGCAGGCGATCGTCGTCAGCCCCGCGGTTAGCCTGGACGATTCATGAGCCCGTGGCCTCCGAATGCGTTCCGCTGGCCGTCCGCGGCGATGCGGACTCGGTGCGCTCCTCGACGTGTCGCTCGACACATCCGCGGTGCGGCCCGAGTCCGCGCCTTGCGGCCGGCCACCGTCTCGCCTTCTCGGCTTGCGGTTCATGAATCGTCCAGGCCACGCGCGGGCGACGCCTCAGAACAGCTCCCGCTGGGTCCAGCGCTCCCTCCAGTCCACCGCGACCAGCCCCAGCCGGCGCTTCATCTCGTTCGCCGAGGCGGGCGAATGGCCGGCCCAGTGGTTGTTGAAGTAGCCGTAGACCTCGCGCACCCGCGGCAACGCGGCGCGCAGGTCGCGCTCCCAGGCGTCGAAGGAGACGCTGCGGTCGATCTGCACGCGGTCGTAGTGCTCGATCGCGCGGCGCTCGCCGAGCCAGCGCAGATACAGGAAGTCGGTGGTGACCTCGGTCAGCCGCGGCAGGTCGCGCCACTCGGTCCACGCCAGGGCGGCCCGCCGGTCGCGCAGCAGCGCGTAGCTCTCCGGGTGGTGCCAGGAGCGGTGGCGGAACTCGACCGCGAGCCGCACCGAGCCGGGGCCCGAGCGGCTCCAGCGCCCGCGCGAACTCCTGGAGCAGCTCGGTGACGCTCGCCAGGCGCGCCGTGTGGGTGATGGCCTGCGGCAGCTTGGCGGTGAACCGGAACGCCTCGGGCGTGTGCCGCGCCCACGAGCGGACGATGCTGGGCTTGGGCGGGTGATAGAAGGTGGTGTCGATCTCGACGGTGTCGAACACCTCGGCGTAGAACGGCAGGTAGTCTTCCTGCTTGGCGCCGGGCGGAAAGAAGGTCCCGACCCAGTCGGGATAGGCCCACCCCTGCGTGCCGATGCGCAGCGACGGCGCGGCGCTCATCCGCCCGCCTTGGTCGGCTGGGCAGCGACATCGACCGCGCCGAAGCGGCCGCCCGCGCGGCTCACTGTCCCCGCACCTTTCCCATCGCCGCGCCGCCCGCGTGCCCTTGCGTCACGGTCCCCGCGCCCGCCGCGCCCCGGCGAGAGCCGGCCGGCTTCGTTCCGTCTCGAGCAGCACCCGCAACCGATTCGCCCACTGGATGATGGGGGCTGCCATTCAGGCTCCGCGCGAAGAAGGCGAGCACGCGGCGCTCGTACTCGGTCCGATGGCGCTGCCAGGCCTGGTTGTGGTCGCCCCCGGCCAGCCACAGTTCGCCGTGCGAGCCGGCGGCGCGCCAGATGGCCTCGGTCTGCTCGGTCGAGAACCGGTCGTCGCCCTGCGCGTGGATCAAGAACACCGGCCGGTCCTGGAGCGAGTCGGCGGCGGCGGCGACGTCGAGGCCCCACGGGTCGGCGCCGGTCAACAGTCGGCCCAGCCCGCGCCCGAGCACGGCGGTGGGCCACTTGGGCAGATGGAGCTTGATCATCGCCCCATCCTCCATCGCCCACTCGCCCGAGGCGAACGGGCAATCGGCGACGACCGCGGCGACCTCGGGATGCCGTGCGGCGAGCACCAGGGCCACGCTGGCGCCCAGCGACTCGCCGAGCAGCCCCAAGGTGTCGTCTCGGGTGCGCGGATTGCGGCGCGCCCAGGCCAGCGTGGCGGTGGCGTCCTGCATCTCGTAGACGCCGAGGGTCGTGGGCTTGCGTCCGCGCTCGCGCGAGGAGCGGAAGTCGACCGCCAGCACCGAGTACCCGGCCCGATGCAGGAAGCTCGCGTAGCGCCAGGCCCGCCGGTGATCGCGCGCGTAGCCGTGGAAGACGATCACCAGCGCCGGGCGGCTCCCTGGCACGAGCCAGCCGCTCAGGGCGTCGTCGCCGATCGGGATGCGGACGCGCGTGGCCACCGCGTCGAGGTCGGGAGCGCCGCCCAGGTCCGCGATCACCGGCGGGAAGAGCGCGAGCCAGATCGAGCCGACGACGAAGAGCGCCAGCGCCGAGGCGGCGAGCACCACCACGTTCCCGAGGCCGGGGCGGCGCCCCCTCGGGGTCGCGCGCGGGCGCTCCTGGTCCTGGTCGTGACTCATGCCCGCCCCGTCACCGCGGTCGCCGCTAGCGCGCGACCTTGAGCCCCTTGGGTCCGATGTACTCGGACTGCGGGCGGATCAGGTGGTCCTCGGCGTGCTGCTCGATGACGTGCGCGCACCAGCCGGCCACGCGCCCGCAGGCGAACAGCGCCACGAACGAGGCCGGATGGAGGCCGAGGGACTGGAGGACCAGCGCGGTGTAGAACTCGACGTTGGTGCGCAGGTTCCGCCCCGGCTTCGCCTCCTCCAGCACGCGCAGCGTCGTCTGCTCGACGGCGCGTGCCAGCTCGAACAGCTGGCGGTCGTGCAGGATCGCCCCGCTCATCTGCTCGGCGACCTTGGCGAGCACGTCGGCCCGCGGGTCGCGCACCTTGTAGACGCGGTGGCCGAAGCCCATGATGCGCCGCCCCTCGGCCAGCTCGCGCCGGACCCAGGCCTCGGCCTTCCCCGCCTCGCCGATCTCGACCAGCATGTCGAGCACCGGGCCCGGGGCGCCGCCGTGGAGCGGGCCCTTGAGCGCCCCGATCGCCCCGGTCACGGCACTCACCATGTCCGAGCGCGTGCTGGCGATGACGCGGCCCGCGAAGGTCGAGGCGTTCATGCCGTGGTCGATGACCGTGGTCCAGTAGGTGTCGAGGGCGCGGGCGGCGATCGGGTCCGGCTCGCGGCCGTGCACCATGTAGAGGAAGTTGGCCGCCAGGCTCAGGTCCTCGCGCGGCGGGATCGGCGGCTCGCCGATCGACATGCGTGCGTGCGCGGCGATGATGGTCGGGAAGCGGGCGGTGAGCATCTTGGCCGCGGCGAGGTCGGCGGGCGGCGAGATGTCGTCGGCGTTCGGCAGGTCGAGCGACAGGGTGGCGCACGCCATGCGGAGCGCGTCGATGGGCCGGGCCCGGACCGCGGCGCGCACCACCGAGAGCGTCTGCGACGGCACGTGCCGGAGGATCCCCATCTCCTGGCGCAGCATCGCCAGCTCGTCGGCGTCGGGGAGATGGTCGCGCCAGAGCAGCGAGGCCGCCTCGTCGAAGCTCACCCGGCCCGCCAGTTCCTGGAGCTCGTAGCCGCCGATGATGAGGCGCCCGGCGAGCCCGTCCACGTGGCTCAGGCGGGTCGAGGCGGCGACGACCCCGTCGAGGCCTCGCGGGGCGGGGGTCGCGGTTCCGGACATGGCGGTCTCTCCTCCCAAGTCATTCGATGAGGTTCGGGTGCGCACGACTATCGCATCCGGCTTAAGTCCCGGCAACCCGGCGCGGGCGCGGTCAATCCCGGCGCGCCAGGTCCTCCACGAAGGCGGAGACCTCCAGCGACCGGCCGGTCGCCTGGCGCAGCGTCTGCCGCCAGTCCAGGGTCTTGCCGGTGCGGTAGAGCCGCTGCGCGAGGAACGCCCCCACCTCGGGGCTCGCGACGTAGCGCGACCAGACCTGGGGCCCGTCGCCCAGCACCTCGGTCAGCAGGTGGTGCTGGAGCTGGGAGGCCATCATCTCGCCGAGCAGATAGTTCTGGTAGTAGACCGGCGCCACGGTGAAGTGGATCTTGCTCGCCCAATCGGGCGCGTGGCGGCCTTCCGGGCGCCGCACGCCCTGGAAGCGCTCCACCAGGTCCCACCACAGCGTGTCCAGGTCCTGATCGGGATCGCGGTAGAGCTCGCGCTCCATGTGGCACATGACCAGCTCCCAGCGCGTCTGCACCAGCAGCTGGGCCCGGCCGGCGCGGCCGAGCGCCGCGGAGGCGGCTTGCGCCTCGTGCTCGGGCACGCCGGCGTAGGCGGTGAGCCAGGCGGCGTTCTTGGAGAGCCGGCCGAACAGCATCGCCGACGCCTCGGTGGTCAGGATGTGGGCCGGCAGGCGCAGCACGTACGGGAGGGCGCGATCGATCTGCTGGTCGTACACCGCATGCCCGTACTCGTGGAGCATGGTCGCCATCCAGTACTCGCTGGGCTGGAGGTTGCACAGCACCCGGATGTCGCCGGCGCGGTCCATCGACATGCAGAAGGCGTGCTGGCTCTTGCCCGGCTTCTCGTACAGGTCGGCGCGCGCCAGCAGGTCGCGGATGTCGAACCCGATCGCCCGATAGAAACGCTCGGTGAGCGCCTCCAGCGACTGGGAGCGGAACCAGGGGTCCACCTCGACCTCGGCGGCCGGCGCCTCCTGGAAGAAGGGATCGCTGTAGTGCCATGGGCGCAGGTCGGCGACCGCCACCCCGAAGCGCGCGGCGAGCCGGCCGTCGAGCGCGCGCTTGTACCCGTCGAACCGCGGGCGCGTGCCCGCGTCGAGGTCGTCGAGCAGCGCGAACAGCTCGCGCTCGTCCAGCTCGTCCAGCTCCAGCATCATCGAGTAGTAGTTGGCGAAGCCCAGCGAGGCGGCGGCCTGGTTGCGCAGCCGGACCAGCGCGAGCAGGTCATGGGCCACCTCGGCCCCCACCTGCTTGGAGGCCTCCCAGGCGGCGCGCCGCTCCGGCGTGCGGTCCGAATCCCGCAGCACCTGGCGGATGCGGTTGTCGGTCACCCGCTCGCCGTCCAGGGCGGCGCGGAAGTTGTTGAACTTGCTCTCGAGCGCCTTCTCGATCGTGACCATGCGCTGGATCATCTCGGGCGTGATCTGGTGCGCCCGATAGTCGTTGAGCAGCAGCGTCAGCTGGCGCTGCAGCAGCGGGTCGGACACGCCCCCGGCTCCGGCGATGCCGCGCAACTCGGCGTAGGGCTCGGGGCGCGCGAACATGGTGCGGATCCGGGCGTCGAGGCGCGCACTCTCCTGCTCGTAGCGGGCCTCGCCGGTGAGGTTGGCGAGCCAGATGGCCTCGTTGTAGGTGCGCTGCAGCGGCTCGAGCTCGGCGACCAGGCGGGCGATGAAGTCGGCGAGCGCGGCCTGGCGGTCGGTCGCGCCGCGAGGGGCGGTCTCCAGGGGCGCTCCTTTCTTGGCGGGACTTGGTCCGGCCCTCGGCGGGGCGACGCGCGGGAGCCCCCGGGCCCGGGAGGACGCGGGGCTCGCGACTTGGGGGAGTCTAGCCCAGGGTGCGCGGCCCGGGCAACGACGGCGCCGGCCCGGTCTCGGCTGGGACGCCCGCGCGCGGCGTCGCGCCACCGCGCCGGGTCTCGAAAGACCTGCCGCGCCACCGCCCGACGCTTCGCTCGCGCCCGGCGCTCGCGCCCTATGCGGCCATGCGCTCGTCGTGGTTCACGGCCGCGACCGGCGCCCCGGCGCTCTCGGAGAGCTTCATCGCCGCGACCGCCGCGGTGTTGATCAGGTGGACGGCGACCGGCGTGATGAGCGCGAAGTACTCCCAGCCGCGCTGGTTCATGAAGTCCGAGATGCGCTGGCTCTGGCGCTGGAGCGGCATCCAGACGCTCCCGGCCAGCGTGGTGCCGTCGTCGAGGGCCACCTCGGCGTCCTCCTCGCGCCACGGCTGGAAGCCGCGCGTGAACAGATCGCTCTGGATCACGTGCTGGCCCGCGGTGACCCGCGAGACGCGCTGGATGTTGACGAGCTGGATCCGGCCCTCGTTGCCGACCGCGAGCGGGATGAACCGGCTCGACTCGTTCAGCTTCTCGAGCAGCGTCTGATGCCGGTTGCCGGTGGCATCCAGGTCGAGGAACACCCAGCCCTGCACGCTGCCGAGCGCGGTCGACCACAGGGTCACCGCGATGCGTCGCTGTGGAATGTAATGATCCATCGTGGACCTCGTGGTGGCGTCTCGACCCCGCCGCCGGACAGGGTGCCGGCGACCCCGGATCCGTCCGTCGGGGACAGGGCCGCACGGAGCGGCCCGGACGCCTAAGCAAGGCCTCTGCCGCGAGCCACGCCGCGTCCGGGCCCGCCCCGCGAAGCGGATGCGCGGCCTCGGGGTGCGCGCGGCACCGGGGCCGAGGGCGCTCCGCGTGCGGCCCCGCCCGATGCGTTGCAGCTTGCACGACCCTGGGGTCTGCTAGGCTTGGGCGCATGCAGCGCGCCGAGCCGAGCCGTCGCCGTCCACCCTCCGCCTCGCGGCCGATCGTGCTCGCGTGGGTGGTGATGTTCGCGCTGGCCTTCGCGCTGCGCGCGGGCGGGGCGTGGGTGGCGCCCTTCAGCCCGGCGCCGGGCGATCCGGCGATCGCCGCCGCGGACGCCGTGGCCTCGAACCTCGCCCGCGGGTCGGGCTTCACGCTCGAGACCGCCCAGGGACTCAAGCCCACCGCCGCGGTGCCCCCGGTCGTGCCCTGGCTCATGAGCCTGGCCTACCGCGGCCTCGGCCACCGGCCGCTCGCGATGCTCCTGCTGCGCTGCGCGATCGGGGCGCTGGTGCCCCTGCTGCTCGCGGCCTTCGGGCGCTCGCTCTTCGGCGACCCGGTGGGGCGCTGGAGCGGCTGGCTCGCGACGGTCCACCCGCTGCTCGTCGTCACCGCGACCGCGCGCCCCCTCGAGACCGCGCTCGCCGCCGTCATGCTGCTGGCCCTCAACCTCAGCGCCGGCTGGGTGCGCACGCCGCGTGCCGGGCGCGCGCTGGGCGCCGGCCTCACCTGGGGCGGGGCCGCCCTCACCCACGCCGCCGCCCTGCCGCTGCCCGCGCTGGTGGCCGCGTGGGGCTGGCGTCCGCTCGGCCTCGCCCTCGACGCCGGCGGAAGGGCGCGCCAACTGGGGTTGCTGCTGCTCGGCTTCGCCCTGGTGGTCGGACCCTGGACGCTGCGCAACGCGCTCGCCGTGCACGCGTGGATCCCGGTGAGCGCCGCCGCGGTGGGCGTGGCGTCCGCGACGCCCTGGCTCACCCTCACGCGGGGATGGGCGGTGGCGACGCTCCCGCTGGTGGTGTGGGGGGTGGTGTGCTCGCTGCGCGGCGGGCGCCGCTGGTTCCAGGCGCTCCCGCTCCCGATCGTCGTGGCGCTGGCGGTGACCGCGGCCGTGCGTCGCGGCGGCTTCGACGCGCGCGTGCCGATCGAGGCGCTGGCCGCCCTCTACGCCGTCGTCGGCTTCGAGGACGCGCGGCGCCGGCTGCGCGCGCGCGCCCGCGGGCTCACGGTGGTGCCGGGCCGCCGCGCGTCGGGCCCGCCGGCTTCGGGACGATGACCGGCCGGCCCACCCAGGCGCCCCAGGCCTGCGTCATCACCGCCTGGGCGGGCTGGCCGCGGGGCGAGTAGGACGCGTCGCCCTCGCCGCCGGCCGACTCGCTGGTGAACCACTTCCACCAGAACACCCCGGCGACCCAGGTCTCGGGCTCGAGTGCGCTCACGAGCGCCTCGTAGCACGCGCGCTGCGCTTCGGGGTCGTCGCCGCGGCCCTCCTCCCAGGGCTTCACCGCCGCCGCCGGCCGCGGCGGATAGCCCGCCTCGACGATGAGCACCGGCCGGCCGGCGCGCTGGCCCACCGCCTTGAGGTCGGCCAGCGCCTGGCGCGCCCGCGCGCGCATCGCCCGCACGTCGTGGGACGGCGCGTCGGCGAGCGGCGCGTAGAACGAGACGCCGACCAGGTCCAGCGCGTCCCAGAACGCGATGCCCTTGACCTCCTCGCCCCAGTTGGCGCCGTAGGTGAGCGTCCCGCCGTAGACGCGCCGCACCGCGGCGATGAGCTCGCGCCACCGGTCGGGGTGGCCCAGGGCGGCACTGGTCAGCTCGTGGCCGACGACCAGGCCGTCCAGGTGCTCGCGCTGCGCCAGCAGGGCGTAGTGGAGGATGAAGACGCGATAGCGCGCGAAGAAGCGCTCCCACCCCTCCGGGCGGAACGCGAGGTCGCCGACGAAGCCGCGGGTCCAGAGATGCGGCTTGAGCCACACCCGCAACCCCAGGGCGCGCGCGCGGGCCGCCGCCTCGCACACCGCCTCGTCGGTCTCGGCGTCGGGACCGGCATCGCTCATCGGGATGATCTCGGGCACGTCGGGCGCCGGCAGGTAGCCGAACGGCGTGAGCGACACCCAGCCGACGCCGAGGTCGCGCAGATGCGCCAGCTCCCGCCCGCAGGCCGCGGACAGGTAACCGTGATCGAGCCGCACCGAGTGGGCGAGGCAGACGCCGGCCTGGAATCCATCCGCGGGGCGCCACGGGCGCGGCGGGCGCATGCGCTCGGCCCGCGCGCCGGCGCGCGCCAGCGAATCGGCGAGCGCGGCATAGCGCCGCTCGACCTCGGCGGTCGGGACCGCGGCGCGACGACACAGGCTGTCGAGCGTCCCGGGCGCCGCGGCGCGGAGCAGGGCCAGCACCGCCTGCGGACCGCGCGAGCCGGCCACCTCGTACACCGCGCGCACCAGGACCGCCCGGGCCGGGTGCCAGACCAGCGGTGAGCGCCACTCGGGGGTCGCGGAGAGGCCCGTCGTCGGGCGCGGCGCGGTGGCGAGCTCCGCCGCCAGCGGCAGGAGCCGGCCGAAGTAGAGCCGGCTCACCGCCTGCTCGAGCGGCTCGCCCTCGCAGCGGCCGCCGAGCCACACCGCGGCCGGCACCAGCCACGGCGACTCGGCGTCGGCGCCCAGCCGGCACAGCCGGGCCCCCGCCACGCTCCACAGGTCGAGGGCTTGGCGCCCGGCGGCGAGGGCGGCGTGCGCCTCCCCCGCGGCGTCCAGGTGCTCGGGACGCGTGTTGCGCGTCAGCTCGCCCTTGGCCTCGAGCGACGGGTAGAGCGAGAGCGCCACCGCGGGCGCCCCGCGCGCCGCGAAGCCCATCCGGTCGAGCCGGCCGAGCAGCGCCTCGGCGGCCGCCAGGGCGGCCCCGGCGCCGGGTGTGTCCGGCGCGCTGCGGACGCGGACCGCCCCCGCCCCCAGCACGCGCATCGCCCGGCGGGCGCGCGCGCGCGCCGCCTCGAGGTCGTGGTCGAGCGCCGGGTCGTAGCGCCACGGCCGCCCGGGGGCCTGGGCGAACTCGCCCGAGCGCACCAGCTCCCCCTCACGGGTGATGCGCCAGTCCTCGGCGCCGAACAACATCCCGGGGCCCCGGCCGAGGAGCGCCTCGCGCGAGTTGCCGGCCACGAGCAGCAGGAAGTGCCCGGGCTCGAGTGGATCGGGCCACACCAGGTGGAGCGCGTCCCCGGGTCGCTCGTAGTCGGTGCCCTGCCAGCGGAAGCCGGCGGCGGTGAAGACCACCGGCAGGGCCGGGGCCAGCTGGCGGGTCCAGGCGTTGTGGGTGGGGCCCCCGAGCAGCAGCACCGACCGGCCCGCCAGGTCCGCGGCCGTGGCGTCGTGGTCGGCGACCACCGCACTCGTGTCCCCGTCGAGGAAGCGCCGGGCGAAACCCAGCGCGCGCTCGCGCAGCACCGGGGCGAGGGCCGGGTCCCGCGTGCCGTACACCACCCACATCGGGACGCGGCGGTCGAGGGCCGCCTCCATGCGCTGGCGCGTCTCGCGCGGGGCGTGCAGCGCGAGCGGCGATACGGCGGGGGCGCCCGCCAGCACCAGCGCGGCGAGCCCGCCCAGCCCGAAGGCCGGGAGGCGCATCAGCGCGGGATGACGCTCGCGACCCGGAACCGGAACGGGTAGGTCACCGGACGCTCCTCCACCGTCATCACCAGATCCACGCTGAAGTACTTGTCTGCGTACTGGGGCGCGGTCTGGTCCTCCGGGAAGAGCGGGCGGTGGAGCTGCTCGTCGGAGCCGGCCGGGTCGAGCAGGTAATCGAGCGGCAGCACGTAGTCGCTGTAGCGGCCGAGCCCGGGGACCTGCGTGTCGGGCTGCGGCTTGAAGCGATCCACCCAGCGCGTGGTGCTGTGGGCGAGCTTGCCGTTGGCCCCGTTGGCATCGGTGAAGCTGGACTTGTCCCAGACGATCCAGAGCGGCCGGTTCTGGCGGTTCTCGACCTGGAAGTGGAGGGCATCGGGAGTCGGCTTGAAGTAGAAGGAGACCTCCCGGTCCTGAAAGACGAACCGGTCGCTCGCCGGGTCGACCTGGCGGAAGCGATAGAGGTAGAGCGCGTCGGGCGAGCCGGGGATCACCGACACCGAGTCGCTGGCGCCGGCGACGACGCGGGTCAACCCCGCGTCCGGAGGTTGCCCCGGCGTCTCGACGGCCGAACCGGCGGCACAGCCGAGCACGGCGCCCAATACCGACACCATCGCAACCAGACGAACCGCGGTCGGCGATCGCACGGCCTCACACTAGGCTCGGGGCCCGGCCACCGTCAAGCGCACCTGGCCCCTCGCCCCCGCGCGGGGCAAACGACGAGCCGGGACCCGGAAGCAGGCCCCGGCTCGCGGTGCGGCCGGATATCCTGAAGAGGTTAGCGGTACAGCGTGCGGACCTGACCCCAGGTCGAGCGGCTCACCGGGGTCACGGCGTCCCCGATCACGTACATGGAGGTGTTGCCGGGGAAGCCGAACGTGGTCACCATGTCGAGCGGCCCGCCGCTGCCGGGGAACGTGTTGTACGACGTGCACACGTCCGCCGTGTTGTCGAAGATGTAGAGCGGGCTCGCCAGCGAACCGTCCCCGTTGAGCGGGCAGTTGCCGCCGGTCGGGAGCTTGAAGCAGATGAAGGCCTTCTGGTTGAGCGTGGTGCAGGCCAGCGGGACCGAGTGATCGATCAGCGCCGGCGACGTCGCCAACAGGTTCGTCAAGACCGGCCCACACAGCACCTGCGACTCATCCGGGACCCAGCAGCCGGAGCCCGGCGAGGACTCGACCGCCGCCTCGACGGTCACGACGACATTGTCGATCTCGCACGCGGAGGGCCAGTTGAGGATCCAGTGCGCCGACGTGAGCAGCACGCCACTCGGGAAGCAGGTCGCCGGGTCGATGAACACCGAGTACTTGTCATCGGGCGGATAGAGCCACGGATACTGGAAGTTGGCATCGGGCTGGCCAATTTGGGGGCAGACGGCCGCGGCGGTCGAGTTGATGGTTCCGACCTCGGGCGTCCCCGCCGGGATGCTCTGCACGGGCTGCGTCATCTTCTTCGCCGCAAACGCCGGGGCGATGACCAACGCGAGGCACATGGCGACGAGCGGCAGGATAATGCGGTAGCGAGGAATCATGCGTGTCCCTCCTTACGACGATGCGTGAATGGTTCCTGCTGCGGCACGCAGCCGACCCGCGGAGTCGGTAGGGGAGCCAACGAGCGCGGATGTTCCTAGGGGAGTGCGCGGAATGATGCCTTCTGGACGGACGTGCCGTCAATGTGAACCTGTCAAACCATCCCAGTGAGGGTTCGAATCCCTCCCATCGCGACGTCCGTTTAGTGCCGCTATCCCGCGCGGCGCCCCGGGCCGACGATCTCCCTCAGCGCCTCCTCCAACCGCGGGTGCTGGAACACGTAACCGTCGGCGAGCAGTCGGGAGGGAACGGCCCGCTGGCTCGCCAGCAGCAGCTCCTCTCCCATCTCGCCCAGCAGGGCCGACAAGGCCCAACGCGGGACCGTGAGCCAGGCTGGACGGCCGAGCCCCCGCGCCAGCGCGGAGGCGAACTCGCGGTTCCGGACCGGCTCGGGCGCGACCGTGTTGAGCGGTCCATTGAGCCCGGGCCTCGTCAGTACTCTATCGACCACCGACACCAGATCCTTGAGAGCGATCCAGCTGACCCACTGGCCGCCGCTCCCGAAGGGACCCCCGAGGCCCAGGGCGAACGGGGTGACCATCCGCGGCAGGGCGCCGCCCTGGGCGGCCAGGACCATCCCGAACCGAAGGTGGACGACCCGCACCCCGGCGGCCGCGGCCGGCTGGGCGGCCGCCTCCCAGTCCCGAGCCAGGTCCGCCAGGTAGCCCGTGCCCGGCCCGCAGGCCTCGTCCAGGACCTCGTCGCCGCGGTCGCCGTACCAACCGACGGCCGAGGCTGAGACCATCACCCGCGGCGGGGCCGGTGCGCGGGCCACCGCCTCCGCCAGGAGCCGGGTCGCCTCGACCCGGCTCGAGCGGATGCGTGCCTTGCGGGCGGTGGTCCATCGGCCGGCGGCGAGGCTCTCGCCCGCCAGATGGATCACCGCGTCGCAGCCGGCGAGGGCCGCGGCGTCGAGCGCCCCGGCCGCGGGATCCCAGCGGAACTCGTCGGGACCGCGCGGCGGCACGCGCACGAGCCGGACCACCGCGTGCCCGCGCGCGGTGAGTGCCGGCGCCAGCGCCGCGCCGATGAGCCCGCGCGCGCCCGTCATCAGGACGCGCATCGCGCCCTCCGGCCGGGGCGGGCCGCCGAGTCCCTCCGGAGGGCCCCGCCCGACGCGCCGGCGCCCACGGCGTCCGCTTGGGCTCAGACGGTCTTCTTCCCCTCCGCCGCGCCCATGAACGCGCGCAGGAAGTCGACCGGCACCGGGAAGATGGTGGTCGAGTTGTTCTCGGTCGCGATCTCGGCCAGGGTCTGGAGGTAGCGCAGCTGCAGGGCGGCCGGCTCGCGGCCGATGACCGCGGCGGCCTCGGTGAGCCGGGCGGCGGCCTGGTACTCGCCCTCGGCGTTGATGACCTTGGCGCGGCGCTCGCGCTCCGCCTCGGCCTGCCGCGCGATCGCCCGCTGCATCTCCTGCGGCAGGTCCACGTTCTTGACCTCGACCTTGCTGACCTTGACCCCCCAGGGCTCGGTCTCGCGGTCGATGACCTGCTGCAGCGCCTTGTTGAGCTTCTCGCGCTCCGAGAGCAGCTCGTCCAGCTCCTGCTCGCCCAGGATCGAGCGCAGCGTGGTCTGGGCCATCTGCGAGGTGGCGTAGAGGTAGTTCTCGACCTGGACCACCGCCTGGCTCGCGCTCACCACCCGGAAGTAGATCACCGCGTTCACCTTCACCGTGACGTTGTCCTTGGTGATGACGTCTTGCGGCGGGACGTCCATGGTGACGGTGCGCAGCCCCACCTTGACCGCCCGGTCGACGACCGGGATGAGCAGCACCAGGCCCGGGCCCCGCTCGCCCACCAGGCGGCCGAGCCGGAACACGACCAGCCGCTCGTATTCGCGCACGATGCGGATCGAGTTGGCGAGCAGCACCAGCCCCACGAGCACCACGAAGAAGAACAGCGACCCGACGAATGGCAGCATGGCTATGCCTCCTTGGCCAGGGGGCGGACGAGCAGCTTGAGCCCGTCCACGCCCGTGATCTCGACTTCCATACCCGGCGCGAGCGGGATGCTCGACACCGCGTTCCAGTATTCGCCGCCGACCCGCACCCGCACCCCGGGCGGCTGCGCCTCGGTCACCAGGGCGGTGCGCCCCACCAGCGCGCCGGTCCCGGTGGTGACGGGCCGGGCTTGTGCTCGCAGGCCCGCGCCGATGATGACCAGGAAGAACGCCGTCGTCGACAGCGTGGCCCCGGCGATGACCGCCCACGAGAGTCGCGGGCCCCCGCCGCCGCCCTCGAACAGGATCACCGAGCCCAGCAGCAGCGACAGCACCCCGCCGGCCGCCAGCATGCCGTGGCTCGCGACCTTGATCTCGGCGAGGAAGAACAGGATCGCCAGCGCGATGAGCGCCACCCCGGCGTAGTTGACCGACAGCGTCGAGAAGGCGAGGAAGGCGAGGATGATGCAGATGCCGCCCACCACCCCCGGCAGGATGGCGCCCGGACTCTGCAGCTCGAACAGCAGCCCGTAGAAGCCCAGCATCAGCAGGATGTAGGCGACGTTGGGGTCGGCGATCAGGCCCAGCAGCCGCTCGCCGAACCCGGGCTCCATGCGGTCGACCGGCAGTCCCTTGGTGTGGAGCGTCTGCCGCACGTCGCCGCGCCGCCAGGTGCGGCCGTCGGCCAGCGCCAGCAGCTCGGCCAGGGTCGAGGCCTCGAAGTCCACGACGTGGAGCGCCACCGCCTCGCTGTCGCTGGCGGCGACGGCGTGCCGCACCGCCTCCTCGGCCCACACCGCGTTGCGGCCGCGCTGTGCCGCCACGGTGCGCGCGAACGCCGCCGCGTCGTTGGTGGCCTTGCGCGCCAGCGTCGAGTCCATCGGCCCCTGCATGTTGATGGGGGTCGCCGCCCCGATGTTGGTGCCCGGGCTCATCGCCGCCACGTCGCCGGCCATCACCACGAACACGCCGGCCGAGGCCGCGCGCGCCCCGCCGGGCGTCACCCAGGTGATGACCGGCACGCGCGAGGCGAGCATGCGCTTGACCATGTCGCGCATGCTGGTCTCGAGCCCCCCGGGCGTGTCGACCTCGATCACCAGCGCCCGGTCGCCGCTCGCCTCGGCGCGGTCGATCGCCCGTTCGAGCGCCCGCGCGGAGACCGGCGAGACCGGCCCCTCGAGTCGCACCACGCGCACGCGCCCCGAGCCCGCCGCGTCCGCCGCGCGGGCCGCCCGCGGCGCCAGCCCGAGTACGACCCCCAACCCGACGACGAAGGCCAGGCTCCGCGCGGCGCGCCGCACCCTCCCGCCGCGGCTCACGCGCGCGCCTCGGCCTGGGGCCTCGTGCGGCGGGCGAGCGCCATGCGCCAGGCCTCGGGGTACTTGAGCCCGCTGCCGGTGTTGTAGATGACGACGCGCTCGCGCGCGCGGATCTCGCCGCTGGCGCGCAGGCGGCGCAGGGCGGCGAGCGTGGCCCCGCCCTCGGGACAGGCGAAGCAGCCCTCGTGGGCCGAGAGCTCGGTCATGCCGTCGAGCAGGTCCTCCTCGCTCACCGCGACCGCCGTGCCGCCGCTCTCGCGGAGGGCGCGCAGGATGAGGGCGTCGGCGAACGGGGACGGCACCCGCAGGCCCAGCGCGGCGGTCCGCGCGTCCTCCCACGGGGTCGCCGCGGCGGCACCGGCGGTGAACGCGCGCACCACGGGCGCGCAGCCCTCGGCCTGCACGCCGATCAGGCGCGGCATCGCGCCGTCCGTCCATCCCAGCTCGCGCAGCTCCAGGAACGCGCGCCACATCCCCACCAACCCGGTGCCGCCGCCCACGGGATAGAGGATGGCGTCGGGCAGGGTCCAGCCCCCCTGCTCGGCGATCTCGTAACCCAGCGTCTTCTTGCCTTCGAGCCGGAAGGGCTCCTTGAAGGTGGCGACGTTCCACCACTCGGGCGCTTGCGCCCAGCCGCCGAGCGCCCGGCCGGCGTCGGCGATGGTGCCGGGCACCAGCCGCACCTCCGCGCCGCAGGCACGCTGCTCGAGCGCGAACACCTCGGGCGTGTCCTCGGGGACGGTGATGCGGCAGCGCACGCCGGCGGCGGCGGCGTAGGCGGCGGCGGCACTCCCGGCGTTGCCCGCCGAGGGCAGGGCGATCGCGTCCTTCCCGAACGCCACCGCGCCGTTGACCGCCAGCGACAGACCGCGCGCCTTGAACGACTGGGTGGGATTGGCCGCCTCGTCCTTGAGCCACAGCTCGGCGACGCCGAGCTCGGCGGCGATGCGCGTGAGCGGCAGCAGCGGCGTGCCGCCCTCGCCGAGACGCACCGCCTTGAAGCCGGCGGCGAACGGCAGGACCACGCGGTAGCGCCACAGGTCGGAGCCGTGGCGGCCCAGGTCCTCGCGCCGCACCTCCGCCTTCACCCGGGCGAGATCGTAGCGGGCGACCAGGGGCTTGCCGCACGCCTCGCACACCGACCGCGGCGCCGAGAGGTCGTGCGCCTGACCGCACGCGGGACAGTCCAGTGCGGCGAGATAGGGATTGAACGGCGTGCCGTGCCGGTTCACGCCCGGAGCATACCCGAACCGGGGTAATCACGCCCCGTCGCCCAGGCAACCCAGTGCTCGAAGGTGGCGGGCACACCGACGAGGCCGGCGAGAACCCTCTGCGCGGTGGTGGTGCCGCAACGGCGGCGGGTGCGGGCGGGCGCCTCCGCGAGACTCGCTCGCCTGCGGCTCCTGCCTCCGGCTCGCTGCGAGTCGGGCCGCTCCGCCATCCTGGCTACGCGGCCCGATCGGGTCTCGCTCCGGCGCCCGCCCGCACCCGCCGCCGGCGAGCCCTGCGGCGTCGTCTTTGAGCCGACCTCTAGCTCTCGGGCTCCAGTTCGCTCAACAGGCGGCGGTAGGAGTCGTAGCGGCGGGGGGCGATGTGGGCGGCGGCGGCGGCCTCGGCCACGGCGCAGCCGGGCTCGCCCGCGTGGCGGCAGTCGCGGAAGCGGCAGGCGCCGAGGAACGGGCGGAACTCACGGTAGGTGCGGTCGAGGTCGGCCGGGCCGATGCCCCAGGGCCCGAAGGCGCGCACGCCGGGCGTGTCGATCAGCTCGAAGTCCGGCGCGGGCCTCACCAGCACCGCGGCGGTGGTCGTGTGCCGGCCCTTACCGGTCTTCTCGTTGACGGCACCCTCGAGCAGGTCCAGGCCCGGCACCAAGGCGTTCAGCAGGGTGCTCTTGCCCACGCCGGAATGGCCGACGAACAGGCTGCGTCGGCCGAGGCAAGCCTGGCGCAGGGCCTCGAGTCCCTCCTGCGTCTTGGCGCACGCGCGATGGGTCGGGATCGAGGCCCGCTCGTAGTCGTCGCGGATCGCGTCCGGGTCGGTGTCGGGGGTCGACCCGGCCAGGTCGCTCTTGTTGAGCACCAGCCGGGCCGGGAGCCCCAGGTGTTCGGCCTGGCAGAGCACGCGGTCGGCCAGGCCGCGGCTGAAGCCGGGCTCGGCGACCGAGGCGACCAGCACCACCTGGTCGAGGTTGGCCGCCACCACCTGCTCGGCGGCGCGCCGGCCGCTCACCCGCCGCGAGAAGTGGCTGCGGCGCGGCTCGACCCGGGAGACCACGGTGTCGCGGGCGTGGGTCGCGCCGCCACGCCCGCGCTCGAAGTGGACGCGGTCGCCCACCACGATCGCGTTGCCGAGCGACTTGCGATGGCCCATCAGCCGACCGCGCGCGTGGGCGGCGAGCAGCGTGCCGTCGTCGAGCAGCAGCACGCACGCGCCGAAGTCGACGCGGGCCACCACCGCCGGCGCGGACGTCGGCGTCGGGGCGTCCGGGCGGCTCACGCCCGGGTCAGGTCCACTGCCCCGCGCGGTGCACCGGCAGCGAGAGGGTGAAGCTGGCACCCTGGCCCGGCGGGCTCTCGACCGTGATCGTCCCGCCGTGGTTGGCGACGATGCGATGCGAGGTCGAGAGCCCGAACCCATGGCCCTCGGGCTTGGTGGTGAAGTGCGGCTCGAAGATCTTCGCCAGGTGCATGCGCGGGATGCCGGGCCCGGTATCCGAGACGACCACGACCACCCGGCGCCCGGCCTCCTCGCCGCGCGTGGTCACCGCGATCCGCTTGCGCGCCGCCCCGTTCTCGCGCATCGCGTCCCCGGCGTTCATGAACAGGTTGAGCAGCACCTGCTGCAGCTGGCCCGGGTCGGCGCGCAGCTCGGGCAGGTCGCCCGCCAGCCGGAGGTCCCACTCGACCGCGTCGAACTTGTTCTGGGTCCGCACGAACTCGGTCGAGCGCTGGACCAGGGCGTTCAGGTCCACGCGCTCCATCCGCAGCTCGGCGCTCGAGAAGTCCATCAGGCCCTTGGACAGCATCTCCATCCGCTTGGACTGCTCAAGGATGATCTGGGCGTGGCGCGGCACGGTCGCGAACGATTGTCGCTCGCTGTCGCGCAGCAGCATCTGGGCGCGGCCGCTGATCGCCGAGAGCTGGTTGCGCAGCTCGTGGCCGATCTCGGCCGCCATCTCGCCCTTGGCCGCCATGCGCTCGTTGTGGATGAGCATGTTCTGAGCGTTGCGCAGCTCCACGTAGCGCTTCTGCGACTCGTAGGTCATCCGGATCGGCGCGTAGAACAGGACGACGCCCACGTAGCCGATCGCCAGGAAGCAGATGACCACCAGCGGGCTCAGGAAGAACGACGCCAGGTCCTCGAGCAGCCGCTCGCGGTAGAACCAGTCCTCGCGCAGCACGCGCAGGTAGCCCCGCTCGGTGGACCAGGCCACCGCGACCGAGACCAGCGCGCGGTTGACCAAGAGATAGGTGGCGAACAGGCCGAGCATGGGCGCGATCAGCGCGGCGGTCGAGGCCGCACCCGGGACCAGGGCGCGGTCGGCCACGAGCCCCCCGGCCGGCCCTCCGAGCAGCACGAACACCAGCCCGCCAGCGGCCATGGTGAGGACGCACTGCGAGGCGTTGAAGATCGCCCGCACCCAGGGCTTGCGCTGCACGAACAGCACCGCCACCAGCGTGCTCGCCGAGACGATCCACATCGCGGGCTCCGCCCCCCACAGGGCGAGCGTGGCGATGTTCGCGGTCGAGGCCATGCTCACCGTGCCCTCGCCCGAGAGGGTCGAGAGCCAGAGCAGCTCCGAGAGCAGGCAGATGACGGTCCAGCCGAGGTAGTGCCAGCCGCGGTGCGGCATGTCCGGGGGCGGATGCGTGGCGAGCAGGCCCACCGCTGCCAGCGCCACCGCGAACAGGTAGAACTGGAGGCGACGGCTCACGCGGCCCCTCCGCCGCGCGCGACCACGCCGAGCCCGGGGCGGTCGGAGAGCGTGATGCGGCCGCGCTCGCCCGGCGCGCCGTCGAAGGGATCGTGCTGGAGCAGCCAGTGGCCGTCGAGGTCGAGGTAGTCCACGAGCGGGGCCAGCTGCGCGGCGGCCGAGAGGGCGAGGCTCGACTCCACCATCGAGCCGAGCATCACCTTCATCCCGAGGGCGCGGGCCGCGTGGATCATCCGCTGCAGCTCGCACAGGCCCCCGGTCTTCATGAGCTTGAGATTGACCCCGTCGACGCGCCCCGCCAGGTTGGCGAGGTCGCCCAGGTGGTGGCAGCTCTCGTCGGCGAACACCGGGATGGGGCTGCCAGCTCGAGGTCGAGCGGCTCGATCTGGCGCAGGACGCGCACCGCCTCGGCGGCGTTCCAGGCCGTATTGGCGTCCACCCGGATGCGGCCGCGGTAGCGGGCCCGGATGCGTCGCAGGTTGTCCACGTCGCCCTCGCCACCCAGCTTGACCTTGAGCATCGGGAAATCCATCACCGTGTCGAGCTTGCGCTCCATCTCCTCGGGCGAGGCCATGCCGAGCGTCACGCACGAGAGCGGGGTGCGGGCCGGATCGAGCCCGAGCCACTTCCAGACCGGCAGCCCGAGCCGCTTGCCGATCCAGTCGTGCAACGCCATCTCGATGGCGGCGCGCGCCGCGCCGTGGCCGTGCAGGACGGCGCTCATGCGCCGCTCGATGGCGTCGAGGGCGAAGGGATCCTCGCCCAGGCACGGCGTCCAGGCGGCGAGCGCCCCCTCGACCAGCGGCCGGCTCTCGCCGTAGTAGTGCGACGGCGAGGCCTCCCCCAGCCCCTCGATGCCGTCGTGCTCGATCTTGACCAGCGTGTTCGCGTGCCCGCGGCTGGCCCCGACCGCGATGCGGAACTCGAACGTGGTCGCGAGCGTCAGCGGCTCATGGCGCAGTCGCATGGCGTCTCCTCTCGGCCAGCGCCTGCTCAAGCGCCGCCGCGATCGGCCCGGCGCCGAAGCGCACCGGATCGGTGGCGGGCCGCCCGGTCTCGCGCGCCGCGTCGGCCACCGCCCGCCGCGCCGCCGCCTCGTCCAGGCCGAGCGTGTTGAGCGCCACGCCGGCGACGCGCGCCGGGCTCACCCAGGCCGCCGCCTGCTCGTACTCGCGCACCAGCTCGGCCAGCGGCGGGATGATCGGCGTGACCGGCTCCGGTTCGCCGGTCGCCGCCGCGCGGCCGGCGCGCCTCGGTGCGCGCATCGAGGCGCGCGCACTCGGGTGGCACAGCACCAGGGCGGCCGGGGCCGCCCCGTGGAGCAGCGACAGCGTGACGCCGGAGTAGCCGGGATGGCGCAGCGCCCCCTGGCCCTCGACCAGCACGACCTCGGCCTCGCGGGCGGCCTCGATCACCAGCTCCTCGGTGATGCCGGCCACGAAGTCGGACGGGACGGCGTCGAGCGCCACGCCATGATCGGCGACGAAGATGCCGGTCTGGCCGGTGGCGACGAACGCGGCGCGCACGCCGCGCGTCTTGAGCTCGCGGGTGAGCTCGAGGGCCGCGGTCATCTTGCCCACGTTGCAGTCGCTCCCCACCGTCAGCACGACCAGGGCGTCGACCTGGGCCGCGCGCGCCCCGGCGACCGGGCGGCGCGTGGGCGGGCGCCGCACGTCGAGCAGGCGGGCGCCCGAGGCGGCGGCCCGGGCGGCGAGGTCGGGATCGTCCGCGAGGAAACCATGGAGTCCCGAGAGCACGTCCCAGCCCCGCTCGATCGCCTCGCGCACCGCCCCGCGCCAGGCCGCGGGCAGCTCGCCGCCCTGCGGGGCGATGCCGATGAGCAGGCTGTCCGCCCCGAGCGCCGCCGCGGCGGCGACCCCGTCCACGACCGGGATGCTCCCGCCCAGCCCGACGCACGCCTCGGTCGAGCGTCCGGCGCGGGTCGAGTCGATGACCGCGGCCACCTCCTCGGGACGGTAGCGCAGCACGCCGACGGCGGTCTTGCCGTCGAGGACGGTGAAGCTGCCTTCGGCCAGGATCGCCAGTCGTCGCGGTTTGCCGAGCATGCGGTCAGCGCAGGGAGTCGTACACCCGGATGTAGCGGTCCACCATCTCATCCACGCTGAATCTCTCCCGCGCGACCCGGCGCGCCCTGCGGCCCATGGTGCGGCGCAGGCGTTCGTGCGTGAGCAGCCGGAGGCTGGACGCCACGAACCCGGCGAGATGCTCGGGGTCGTGCAGGAATCCGGTGACCCCGTGCTCCACCACCTCGGGGAGCCCGCCGATGTTCGACGCCACCACCGGGACCTCGGCACTCATCGCCTCGAGCGCCACCAGCCCGAAACTCTCCGAAGAGCTCGGCAATAAGAAGATATCGGCGAGCGGCAGCAGCTCCTCCATGCAATCCTGGTTGCCGAGGAACAGCACGTCGCGGTCGACCCCCAGCTCGCGGGCCAGGTGCTCGGCCCCGGCCTTCTCGGGCCCGTCGCCGACCATGACCAGCTTGGCCTTGAGCCGCTTGCGCACCTCGCTGAAAACGTGAATCACGGCCGGGATGTTCTTGACCGAACGGAAGTTGGACGCGTGCATGACGACCTTGGTCTGGGGCGGCGCCAGGCGCAGCGAGGAGTGCTTGCGGGGGGCGAACACCTTGGCGTCGACGAAGTTGTAGATGACCTCGATCGGCCGGGTGATGCCGAAGCTCTCCTCGGCCCGCTCCTTGAGGAAGCGGCTCACCGCGGTCACCCGGTCGCTCGACTCGATGCTGAACTTGGTGACCCGGAAGAAGGCGGGCTCGAGGCCCACGACCGTGATGTCGGTGCCGTGGAGCGTGGTCACCACGCCGAGCTGGCGCGGGTAGATGAGCCGGCGCGCCAGGTAGGCGCTGGCCGCGAACGGCATGGCGTAGTGCACGTGCACCAGGTCCAGGTCGTAGTTCTCGGCCACCTCCACCATCTTGGTGGTGAGCGCCAGGTTGCTCGGCGCCTGGTCGAACACCGGGTACTGGGCCGGCGTCGCCTCGTGGAAGTAGAGCTGCGAGGAGAACTCGCGCAGCCGGAACGGCAGGCGGTGGGCGATGAAGTGCACCTGGTAGCCGCGCCGCGCCAGCGCCATGCCCAGCTCGGTCGCCACCACGCCGCTGCCGCCGAAGTGCGAGTAGCAGGTGATGCCGATGCGCCGGGTCCGCCGCCGCCGGCGTTTGGGGCGCGGCGCCCCGGCCGCGGGCGCGACCCGCGCGGCGCGCTTGCGGGCCGGGCTCAGGGCAGGCCCCCGGCGCCCGGCCCCGAGAGCAGCGCCCGCGCGTCGGACACCGCCAAGGGGCCGCGCGTCCGATACCCCTCGCCATAGCGCACGCCGATCGACGCCCCGAGCACGCGCGCGCGGGCCTCGATCTCCGACCGGAATCCGGCGTCGGTGAGATAGGTACTCGCCCCTCCGCCGGGCGTCGCACCCAGCTGGCTCGCGTGCGCGTCGATCGCCGCCACGCGACGCTCCCACACGCCGGAGACGTCCACCACCAGATGAGGCGCCTGCGTGCCGCGATAGAGCGCGAACAGCAGCCGCTCGGGACGGTGCCGCTCGCCGGCGGCCGCGAAGCGCGCCAGGCCCGACAGGTAGCAGGCCCGGGCCACGAGGGCCGAGGCCTCGACGTGATCGGGATGCGCGTCGTGCCGGTCGGGGGCCACCACCAGCCGCGGCCGATGCTCGCGCAGGCAGGCGACCACCGCCTTAAGCTGCGCGGGATCGTGCCGATCGAGGCCCAGGTCGGGCAGGCCGAGCGTGTGCCGCTCGGCCACCCCCAGCGCCTTGGCCGCCTGCACCGCCTCGCGCGCGCGCGCCTCGGGCGTGCCGCGGCTGCCGGCCTCGCCGCGGGTCAGGTCCACGATCCCGACCGGATGGCCGTGGGTGGCGAGCCGGGCCGCCAGGCCGCCGCTGGTCAGCTCGACGTCGTCGGGATGGGCGCCGAAGAAGAGCGCGTCGAGCGTCATCCCAGCTCCAGCAGGTAGTGACGCGCGACGCCGCGCTCGAGCGCTTCGGCGTGTTCCTCGGCCAGGTCGCACAGCTCGGCCGCCACCTCGGGACCGCGCCAGGCCACCGGCTCGAGCGAGGCGATGCGGCGTTCCTGCAGCCGGTCGCCCGGCGACAGGTAGTAGCGCAGCCGCAGCCACTCGGGATGCTCGCGCTCCAGCCGGTGGCGGACCTTGGCGGTCAGGCCCTCGAGCAGGCGGGCGAACTGGTAGTCCACCTTGGCGCGCGCCGACTCCACCATCTGCGGCAGGCTCGCGTCCACGCGCGTGCTGCCCTCGGCGAAACGCCGAAGCCGCGCGGTCAGCTCCTCGCGCGCCTGGGCGAGCTGGTCGCGCAGCTCCTGGGGCACGCGGCGCTGGGCCTGCTGCGTCAGCACCTGGTCGCTCGCCGCCACCACCTCCCAGGGCTCGGCCCCCGAGGCCGCGACCAGGTCGAGGGCCGCGGGCGGGAGCCAGGTGGCGGTGAAGCGTGGCACCGGTGCGGCCGGGCGCACGCCCAGCGTCTCGAACACCTCGCGCAGCTGGGCCAGATAGGCGAGCTCGCCCGGCCCGCAGGCCATCGCCACGGTGGGCAGCACGCCGTCCTGCACCACCGGGCGCAGCGCCACGCTCGGCGACAGCGCGTGCGCCTTGGGCCACGCGCGCGCCTCGTCCACGGTCAGCTTGTGACGCGTGCCGTCCTCGATGCCGAACACGAACGAGTCGAGCGCGCCGGCGGCGAGCGGCTGGCGGCCGATGTGCGCCGCGACCCGCGCCCCCGCCGCGCGCGCCACCTCGGCCAGCGCCTCGGAGCGCTCGAGGTAGCTCGCGATCACGGCGCGCGCCGCCGCGCGGAAGGCGGGCAGACGCGGCTCCACCACGACCAGACCCCGGTCGCCGAAGAGCGCCAGCATCAGCGCGCTGTGCGCCTCGCCCAGGTCGCGGGCTGGGGCGAGCGAGCGCCGCAGCAGCCGCTCCGCGGCCCCCACCGACGGCAGTCCCTCCCAGTGCGCCAGCGCCTGCGCGGCGATCCGCTCGAGCGGGGCGACCGGGAGGCCGCCGACCAGGGCGCCGTCGCGGTGGAGCGCCGCCTCGAGCGACAGGTCGTGGAGCGCCAGCGTCCGGTCGGCGACGGTGGCGGTGCGGATCTCGGCGAAGTCCGAGTCCTCGCTGTGGGTCCAGAACATCGGCACGCACGGCACGCCGGTGCGCGTCGCGACCCGGGCCGCGATGCCGACCGTGTCGGCGGTCTTGTGCAGCGCGTAGAGCGGACCGCCCAGGGGTGCGGGCTGCTGGCCGGCGATGGCGCACACCGCCTCGCCGCGGCTCAGGCGCTCGAGGGCGGCGAGCGAAGCCGGCGGGGCGCCGAGCCGCTCGTGGAACTCGCGCAGCTCCCGGGCCAGGGCGGCGGGCAGCGGCGCGCGCTTGGCGCGCGCCAGGGCGCCCAAGGCGGCGGTGTCCGACCAGAGGGTCGCGAAGCGCTCGCGCGCGAACGCCGATCCGGTCGCGCACTCGCGCGTGAGCGGATCGTCGAGGCGCGCGGTCGCGGCCCCTGCGCCCGCCTCGACGCGCGCGCGGACGGGAAGCGCCCCCATCACCACCGCCGTCCCCCCGACCGGGCGCGGCGGACGCGGTCGGCGAGCGGGCTCGGGATCGGGGTGCGGGGGAAGGGAAGCACCATAGGGTCCGGGCATCTTAGGGAGGACCGAAGGCGGCGGTCAACGCGGACCGGACCCGGTGCGCCACTCGCGCCGCGGCGCGCACGCTCCGCGCCTCGCCGCGCGCGCCCGCGACCGCGAAGCGCAGCGGCGTCGCCGGGGCCAAGGCCGGCCGGGCCCGGCGCCTGGTCGAGCCCAATCTCCTTGACGGTGTCATGGGGGATGGACACTATCCGCGGCACCCCGCCCCTCACAACCGGCGCCGGGCTCGTCCGGAGGATGCCGATGCAGGAACTCGCCGACCGCGCGCTCAACGCCGCCCAGCTTGAGGGCGCCACGTACGCGGACGTGCGCGTGGTCGAGTCGCGCTCGCAGCTGGTCGAGGTCAAGGACCGCCGCGCGACCGCCCTTATGGAGGACCAAGGCCTCGGATTCGGCGTGCGCGCCCTGGTGGACGGCGCCTGGGGCTTCGCCGCCAGCGCCCATCCCGACGCCGCCGAGGCCGAGCGCTGCGCCGCCCTCGCCTGCCGCATCGCCCGCGCCTCGGCCCGCTTCCGGCTCCAGCCGATCGCGCTCTCGCCGGTCGCCCCCGCGCGCGCCACCTATCAGACCCCGATCGTCCGCGATCCCTTCGAGGTGCCGCTGGCCGACAAGATAGATCTATTGGTGCGGGCCACGGGCGCCATGCAGGGCGAGCGCGGGATCGCCGTGGCCCAGGGGTCGCTCCGCTTCTGGGACGAGCGCAAGCTGTTCGCCTCGAGCGAGGGGGCGCGGATCGAGCAGCGGATCGTCCACTCGGGGGCGGGCCTGTGCGCCTACGCGCGCGGCGGCGACGACCTGCAGTGGCGCTCCTACCCCACCTCGTTCGGCGGCCAGTACGAGGCGGCCGGCTGGGAGCTGGTCGAGCGGCTCGACCTGGTGGCGCATGCGCCCGAGACCGCGGCGACCGCGGTGGCGCTGCTCTCGGCCCCCCAGTGTCCCGCCTTGGCCACCACGGTGATCCTCGACGGGGCGCAGATGAGCCTCCAGATCCACGAGTCCTGCGGACACCCGACGGAGCTCGACCGGGTG
>VBPB01000004.1:0-483 GCA_005893365.1 Candidatus Eiseniibacteriota bacterium | reverse complement strand
CACCTTCGGCTTCGACGACGAAGGGGTGCCGGCGCAGAAGGTCGACCTGGTGCGCGAGGGTCGCTTCGTCGGCTACCTCACCTCGCGCGAGACCGCCCCCCTGCTGGGGCTTGTGTCCAACGGCACCATGCGGGCGGAATCGTGGGCGCACATCCCGCTGATCCGCATGACCAACATCAATCTCGAGCCCGGACCATGGAGGCTCGAGGCGCTGATCGCCGACACCGACGACGGCATCCTGATGGCGACCAACCGCTCGTGGTCGATCGACGACCGCCGCTACAACTTCCAGTTCGGCACCGAGGCGGGCTGGGAGATCAAGCGCGGCAAGCGCGGCCGGCTGCTCAAGAACTGCACCTACACCGGCATCACGCCCCAGTTCTGGAACCAGTGCGACGCGGTCTGCGACGACTGGGAGATCTGGGGCACGCCCAACTGCGGCAAGGGGCAGCCGAGCCAGAGCATGCGCACCGCCCAGGGGGC
>VBPB01000170.1 GCA_005893365.1 Candidatus Eiseniibacteriota bacterium | reverse complement strand
GCCGTGCTCGACAAGAACCCCGCCGTCGTCAAGCAGACCACCGTGAAGCAGAAGCTGACCCCGCTCCAGTTCGCGGTGATCGAGCACTGGCCCGAGGGGACGAAACTCCTCCTCGAACGCGGCGCCGACCCGAACGTGCGCGATCCCGAGCTCGACGGAACCCCGCTCCACGAGGCCGCGGCCCAGGACCGCGAGATCATCGCGGCGCTGCTTCTCGACCACGGCGCCCAGGTCGACGCGAAGATGAAGAAGGGGCTCACCCCCCTCCACATCGCGGCGACGGGCAAGTGTCGCGAGGTGACGATCGTGCTGCTGGAGCACGGCGCCGACGCCTCGATCAAGGCCGACGGGTTGACCCCCCTCGACATCCTCCGGCATAGCGGCGGCGGCGATACCGACGCGGCCTACCACCTCGTGCTCTACCAGAAGATCGGAGCGAAGCGCTACGCCGCTTGGCGAAACCTCCTGGAGGCGGCGGCGACCGGCAACGTCGCCGATATCGATCGGATCGCGGGGGCCGACAAGAGCCTCCTGGGCGTCACGACCGAGCTCGGCTTCACGGCCCTCCATGAGGCGGCGTCGGAGAAGCAACCGGCGGCGGTCGCGGCGCTCCTTCGCCTGGGGGCCGACCCCGAGGCGAAGGATGCCACCGGGAAGGGGGCGATCGAGTCCGCGTCGGATCCCGAGACGATCGCCGCGCTGGAGAAAGCGGGTGCGGTCACCGATGACACCAAGAAGGCCTTCCTCGGCGCGGCCGAAGCCGGCAACGTGGCGGCGCTCGAAGAAATCCTGACGCGAGCGCCGAAGGTCATCGACGTTTGCGACGAGTTCCAGAACACGGCGCTCCACTGGTCCGCGGCAACCGGTCACCTCGAGGCGGTCAAGCTCCTCCTCGCGCACGGCGCCAACACGAAGCTCAAGAACGACATGGGCCGCACGCCGAAGGACGATGCGAAGAAGTACAAGTTCGAGGAGTGCGTGAAGGCGTTCAAGTGAGCGCGATCGTGGGCGCCTGAGCGCCTCCGGCCGCCGTGAGGCTCGCGGGCGCGGAGGTCGACGCCGTGGATCCGTCATCGAAGGGGGCCCCGGACACGACGCTGTCGTTCCGCGTGCTGCTCACCCTCGCGATCGCGCTCCGGCTGTACCTGCTGGTCGCGACGCCCGTCGGTCAGGCCGTCGCGCATCGCCTCGAGGGGCTCAACGACGAGCCCGCGCACGTCAACTACGTGCGCTACCTGGTCGCCCACCGCGCCTTCCCGGTCCAGGCGCACCACTACCGGGAGCCCGGGGCCTTCGCGCGCGGCGACTACGAGTATTACCAGGCGCCGCTCTACTACTCGCTCGCAGCACCCTTCGTCGCGGCGGTGGGCCCGCGGCTCGCGCCGTACGCGTGCCGGCTGGTAGCCTTCGTCTGCGGGCTCCTCTCACTCGTCGTCCTCGGCCGGCTCCTGGCGCAACTCCGGTGTCCGCCGAGCTGGCGTCGGATGGGCGTCGTGTTCGTCGCGTTGCTCCCGACCCACGCCTACTTCACCTCGCTCGCCTCCAACGACAGCCTCTCCTGGCTCATCGGGCTCATCCTCACCGCCGAGCTGGTGGCGATGGTGCGGACCAGGGGGAGCCCCCGCGCCAACGGGGTCCGGCTCGGACTCCTGCTCGCCGCCGGCCTGCTCACCAAGAGCTCGCTCGTGCTCTTCCTGCCCGTGGCGTTGCTGCTCTACGTCCACCGCGCCCTCGCGTCCCGGCGGGCCAGCGCGCTGACCGCCGCGTTGCTGCCGTTGAGCCTGGTGCTCGTCATCGCCGGCCCGTGGTATGCGCGCAACCAGATCCTCTACGGGTCCCCGATGGCGCTCGGCGTCGGCTTCGGTCCACCCGACGCGAGCCCGTCGCTCGCCCCGAGCCTCGCCCACACGCTGACCGCGACGGTCCGGTACTTCTGGTTCCCGATGCAGCACGTGAGCCGGTCGGCGCCGGTGCTCGTCATCCGCTGGCTGGGGGCGGCGGTCCTGCCGTTCCACGCCCTCGCCGCCCTGCTCTGGTTCCGGCGGCGGCCGCCTGCGACCGCGGGCGGCGTCGTGCTGGTGCTCATCCTGTGGTCCGCCTTGGTCAGCGTGGCGATGCTCGGCCGGTCGTGGGGGGACATCGAGGGACGATTCCTCATGCCGGCGCTGGGCTCGATCGCCTTCTTCCTGACCGTGCCGGTGTTGGTCCTCGCCGGGCCGGGGCGCGAGCGCCTGGCGTGGGTCTATCTGACGGCACTGGCCGTCCACCCGTGGGCGCTGCTGGCGTTCGCCTGACGCGGCCGCCGGTCGACCGCGCGGCGTTCCCGCCGCGCGGCGTCGCGCCCGGCCGTTTGGCGGCGGTCCCGGCGCCCCGGTAATCTGCGGCTCAACCCATGCGAACCCCCGGTCTCCACGAGCCTCCGACCCGACGCGGCGCCCGCCGCCGACCGGGCCCCCTGGCGCGCTGGCGCCTCGGCCTGCTGGGGATCGTCCTGGCGACCGGTCTGCTTGGGGCCGATGCCCGCGCCGAGTGGGGGGTGGACGCCACCGTCGAGCACTTCGCGCTGCGCGAGCACATCACGCCGATCGAGGTGCACGAGAACGGCCCGCGGACGGCCCTCGGCATCGGCTTCATCCAGGCCAAGGAACGTGGCCTGCTGCTGGCCTATCGTGGGGTCGTCTACGGCGGCAGCGTGGGCTACAACGGCTCGTTCCAGTTCGACCGGACCGAGGCGGCGCGCGGCGCATCGCTCTACCTCGGCACCACCCAGGGCGCCGAGGTGCGCTATCGCTGGCCCGGGGCCCTCGACGCGATCGCGGGCCTGGACGTCGACCTCTGGCGCCGGCGGCTCAGCACCACCCAGTTCGAGGACTATCGGTTCCTGTCGGGGCGCGTGGGCCTGAGGCGGCCGGCGACAGCCTCCGGTCGCGTCGTGGGCGGCGCCGGGATCCGGTTCCTGCTCGCGACCGCCGAGCACGCGAAGGTCACCGATGCCGGGCTCAGCTACCGGCTGATCCTCTCGCCCGGCCTGGGGTCGAACCCGTTCCTCGAGCTGGGATACCAGGTGGCCCCGCGCCTCACCCTGATCGGGTACTGGGACGGGATGCGCCTGGGACAGACGGATCCGGTCGTGCTCCGCAAGAACGGGCGACCGCAGGCGACCGTGTTCCAGCCCGCCACCGACATCGATGTGGTCGGGGTGCGCCTAGCCTATCGGCTGTGATTCGCGCCTTGCGGGAGCGGCCTCACCCGTCCCCACGGGGGGCTCAAACCCCGGCGGCCACCCCCGCTAGAGAGGTGGCCGCATGTGAGGCGGGGCCCGGTCCGGTGCCACCGGATCAGTTGACCACGGCCGCCTTGGCCCTGAGGACCCGTCCCCCCTGCTGCAGACGCACCATGTAGACGCCGGTCGGCAGGTTCATCCCGCGACCGACCTGGATCGTGTGGGAGCCGGGGCCCAGTGATCCGACGTCCTCGCTGGCCACGCGCCGCCCGGTGACGTCGATCATCTCGACCGTCGCCGGCTCCCCGGTGGCGAGCGAGAAGCTCAGCATCAGCCGGCTGCTCACCGCCGGGTTCGGGTTGAAGCCAGAGAGGGACAGGACGTGCGGGCCGTCGTCGAGGCCCGTCGGGTCG
Source organism: Candidatus Eiseniibacteriota bacterium (assembly GCA_005893365.1). Lineage (GTDB taxonomy): Bacteria > Eisenbacteria > RBG-16-71-46 > RBG-16-71-46 > RBG-16-71-46 > WS-11. Next base: position 2,126 of record VBPB01000170.1, on the reverse strand, counting down.
AGCTCGAGGTCGAGGCTCACGCTGGCGGGCGGGCCCCCGGCGTTGTAGAGGCCGGCGTTGGACTTGTACGCCACCGCGACTTCAAAGTTCGTGAGCGATCCGGACCGCAGGCCGAACTGCGCCAGGGCGCCATTGAAGAACTGGGAATACTGGGACGGCCCGAGCGAGGTCGAGGCGCCGAGGACGATCTCGGTGGTCGGCTCGCCATAGGAGACGACCGATCCGGTGTAGATCTTCTTGCCGTTGAGGTAGGCCGTGACCTGGCCGGGCGCCTGCACGACCACCAGGTTGTACCAGCGGGCAGGCCGAACCGGCGCGAGCGCCACCCAGCCGAGATCGTCGAGCTTGAGCTGGAGCTGGTCGCCGGTGAGGGCCACGTTCATGCCGCGCGTCCGCTGGAAGCCTTGCAGCCACTGCACCAGGTACTTGCACTGGCCGGCCGGCACGACCCCCGGCTTGAACCAGAGCTCGGTGGTGATCTCGCGTGCCACCTCGTGCTCGCCCACACTCCCCGCGGCGATGGTGACCGCGTCGTCCACCCCGTCGAACTGCAGGCGGTACGGGGAGCTCGTGGTGCCCGTGCCCTGCCAGCCGCTGGCCGTGGTGCCGTTGAAGTTCTGGAGCTGGGCATCGGTACGCGCGCCCGCGAGGTCCACCCACGGCGAGGTGGCTCCCGGCGCCGGGGAGGCGTGTGCGCCATCCGCCTTGTCCGCGCGGAGGGCGATGATCTTCTCCTTCGGCTGCGACGGCGCGGGCAGATAGAGCGCCTTGTCCGCGCCGAAGGCCGCCAGCGCCTTGGCATCGTCCATGGCCCCATACCAGATCCCGACCTGCGCCATGGCGCCGCGGAAGCAATCGGCCGCGCTGGTCGGGCTGCCAAGACCGGCGGCCGTGCCCTCCGGGCCACCGATATGGATCGGGGTCGCCTGCACGCCCATGTTGGGCTGGGCGCCGGTGTAGACGCGCGCGCCGTTCAGGTAGACCCGGACCTGTCCGGGCTCCTTCGCCACGACCAGGTGGTACCAGCTCGCGGGCTGGATCGGCGCCACGTCCACCCATCCGTTCAGGAAGACGCGCACTTGACCATTGTAGAGGGCAACGGTCATCCCGGCGTCGCCGCCGCTCTGGCGCCAGTCGAGCAGATACTCCCAGCCAGTGGTGGGGCCATCCCAGCCGGTGCGGAACCACAAGTCGGCCGAGACCGGGCTGAGACTCTGCAGGTCGGGAACCGCATCGGCGACGGCCGCGGCCTCCCCCTGCGCGCCGTACTCGAGCCGGCGCGGCGACAACACGGACCCGTCCCCCTTCCATCCGCTGGCCGGCGTACCGTTGAAGTTCTGCAGCTGGGCGTCATGGCCGCCGGCGAGGTCCTTCCAGGGCGATGCGGCGCCGGGAGTCGGATAGGGATTGGTGCCATCCGCCTTGTCCGCGCGGAACCAGAGCAGGCGAGTGACCGACGGATCGGCCGCGAAGGAGGCCTCGATGCTGTGGTCGCCGGTGACGTCGTTGAAGGTGTAGCTGGCGACCGCGCCGACCGAGACCCCGTCCACGGTCACGTCCTGCGTGAGGTAGTGGGCGTTCGGGGTGATGGTGAATGTCTGGTTGGCACCGTCGGCCACGGACACCGCACCACTCGGCGCGATCGCCCCATTGGCGAGCGCTGAGGCGGTGATGGTGTGGGCGGTCTGCTCGAACGAGGCTTCGATCGAGTGATCGGCGGTGACGTCGTTGAAGGTGTAGCCGGCGACCGCACCGACCGAGACCCCATCCACCTTGACGTCGAGGACGTGGTAGTGCAGGTCCGGAGTGATGGTGAACGACTGGTTGGCACCGTCATTGACCGGCACTGCCCCGCTGGGCGAGATCGCGCCATTGGCGAGCGCCGAGGCGGTGATGGTGTGGGCGGTCTGTTCGAACGAGGCTTCGATGCTGTGGTCCGTGGTGACGTCATTGAAGGTGTAGCTCACGACCGCACCCACCGAGACCCCATCCACCTTGACGTCGAGGACGTGGTGGTGAGCATCCGGCGTCACGGTGAACGACTGGTTGGCACCATCCACCACCACGACCGCACCACTCGGCGAGATCGCCCCGTTGGCGAGCGCCGAGGCGGTGATGGTGTGGCT
>VBPB01000169.1 GCA_005893365.1 Candidatus Eiseniibacteriota bacterium | reverse complement strand
TTCGGCACCGTCCCGACCGTGCACAGCCTCGATCCGCTCTGGGGCAAGGACGGCGAGGAGATCGCCCGCACCGCCAACCAGGTGCACGGCCACATCCACATGCCGCCCAGCTCGGTCTGGCCGATGCTGAGCGCGCTGGGCATGACGCTGCTGATGAGCGGGATGGTGTTCGGCTGGTGGGTGGGCATCCCGGGCCTGGTGCTGATGCTGGTGGGCCTGTACTCCTGGGCGTTCGAGCCGTGCCACTAGACCCCGTCGCCGGACGGGAAGGAGCCTGATTTGGCAGCCGTCGATCTCGCGGCCCACGCCGCGCCCCACGAGGAGCATCCGACCAGCACCGGCCTGAGCAGCCGGAAGCTGGTGTTCTGGGCGTTCCTCGGCTCGGAGTGCATGTTCTTCGGCTCGCTGATCGCGACCTATCTGGTGTATCGGGGACGCGACCAGGTCGGGCCGCACCCGCACGACATCTTCGCCATCCCGTTCACGTCCTTCAGCGCGTTCGTGCTGCTGATGAGCAGCTTGACCATGGTGCTGGCGCTGGCCGCGATCCAGCGCGGGAACCAGCGGCAGGGCGCGATCTGGATCGCCGCCACCGCGCTGCTCGGCATGACCTTCGTGGGCGGCCAGTGCTACGAGTTCACCGAGTTCTTCTACAAGGGCCTGACGCTGCAGACCAATCTGTTCGGCTGCACGTTCTTCGTGCTGACCGGATTCCACGGGACGCACGTCACGGTGGGCGTCATCTGGCTCTGGACGTTGTTCACGCTCGCGGTGCGTGGCAAACTCCCCCAGGGGAAGGCGCTGGACGTCGAGATCGCCGGGCTCTACTGGCACTTCGTCGACGTGGTGTGGATCGCGATCTTCACCCTGGTGTACCTGATCCAGTAGCGGAGGCGGCATGGCAGACCACTCGCCCGGGGACCCGCAGCAGCACGCGCACCCCGGCGCCAAGGAGTACCTGGCGATCGCGGTCATCCTCACGGTGATCACCGCCGTCGAGGTGGCGATCTTCTACATCCCGCGGATGCACCCGGTCCTCGTGCCCTCGCTGCTCACGCTCTCGGCGCTCAAGTTCTCGCTGGTGGCGATGTTCTACATGCACCTCAAGTTCGACAATCGGCTGTTCTCGTGGCTGTTCGTGGTGCCGATGGGGCTCGCCGCCGCCGTCATCCTCGCCCTCATGAAACTGTTCGGGGTCTTCTAAGAGTCCTCGTTGATCCTCCACATCCCCGATTCGCTGCTGACCCGGCCGGCCCTCGACCGCTTCGGCAGGCCGATCCCGCCCTTCGACTGGCACCGCTGGGAGAGTCACATCAGCACCATCATCGGCCTGGCGATCCTGGCCGCCCTTTACCTGATGGCGATCGGGCCGATGCGGCGCCGCGCGGGGATCACCGAACGCGCCAGCGGCTGGCAGATCACCTCGTTCTTCACCGGGTTGGTGGTCACCTTCTTCGCGCTCAACGGACCGGTGCACGACCTGAGCGACTACTACCTGTTCAGCGTCCACATGGTGCAGCACCTGGTGCTCACCCAGCTGATGCCGCCGCTGCTGCTCTTGGGCCTGCCGGGCTTCGCCTTGCGCCCGCTGGTCCGGCCGCGCTGGGTGCTGGCGACCGGCCGCTTCCTGTCGCGGCCGGCGGTGGCGTTCGGCCTCTACACGCTGTCGTTCACGGGCTGGCACCTGCAGCCCGCCTACGACCTGATGATGCGAAACCACAACGTGCACATCGTCACGCATCTCCAGTTCATGGTGACGGCGATGATCATGTGGTGGCCGGTCTTAAGCCCGCTCCGCGAGATGCCGCGCATGTCCTACGGCGGACAGATGATCTACCTGTTCCTGATCGGCATCCCGATGATGGCGGTGGCGGCGATGATCACGCTCGCCGACGTGCTGCTCTACCCCTGGTACGCCCCGTCGCCGAGGGTCTGGGGCATCTCGCCGCTGGACGACCAGCGGCTGGGGGGCATCATCATGTGGGTGCCGGGGGGGCTCTTCTACTGGGTGGTGATGACGTTCGTGTTCTTCGCGTGGGTGAGGAGCGAGCGCAGGAGCGACGATGCGGAGCGCGCGGCGCGGGCGGCGGTGCGCTGACGGCGCCAGGGCGGACGCGCTGACGCTCGAGGGTGCTGTCCACTGGCGGCGGGGTGCCGTGCGGGGGCCGCGCGGCATGCTTGGCGGCGCGGGTCCGCGGAGTCTCCAGTGGAGCCTCCGGCCCACCGCCTCGCGGCGCGACATGATTGGCGGCGCGGGTCTGCGGGGGTCTCGCAGCGCGACACTTTCCGGCGGAAATGGTCGCGCCCCGGCAGGTTAGGCCTGCCGGGGCGACGTTGGTAGCGGGGGCTGGATTTGAACCAGCGACCTTCGGGTTATGAGCCCGACGAGCTACCAGGCTGCTCCACCCCGCATCGAGGCACGGAGACTAGCCGCCGCGGCGGCGAGTGTCAAGCCCCCCTCGGACCGGCCCGCGGTTTGCGCCCTGCGGGTCGGGTGGCTATGCTGCCCGGCCTTAGACCGGGGAAGCCGACCGTCTCGACCGTCGCGTTCCATATCGCGGGGAGGTCTTCCGTCCATGTGCAAGCGGTTCCGGCGGCTACCCGCCGTCCTGTTGCTCGCCCTGCTCGCGGCCCTGGTCGTGCGCGTTCCCAGCGCGGGGGCCGCGGCGGAGTTCCACAAGTTCAACGTCGTCCTGTCGGCCATCCCCACCCAGCTGCGGGCGACCGACTTCAATCGGGTCATCGACGTCACCAACGCGCAGCTCCAGAACAACGGGCTCGCGCCGATCGACCGGATCCACTCGTCCTGGTACCTGGACGCCGAGGTGCGCTACTTCGTGCGCCAGAACCTGGCCCTGAGCCTGGGCGGGGGGCGGATCCGCAAGTCGGTCTCGCAGGAGTACCTGCCCGCCATCGCCCAGAGCATCGTGGTGAGCGCCAACATCACCTCGGTGCCGCTCTACGCGGGTGGCGCCTACTACTTCAAGCCGTACAATCAGGGTGATTTCCAGGCGCGCGCCTACGTGGGCGCGGGGTTCATGAGCGTGGTCTACAACCGCGCCTCGCTGGCGGTGACCGCGAGCGGGATCACGCTGCCGCCGGAGGCGACGCGGGGGCTGCACGCCACCAACGACGCGCCCGGCTACTACGCCGAGGCCGGGGCGCACCTCTTCTTCGCCACCCGGTTCTCGGTGCTGCTGAGCGGGCTCTATCGCAGCAACGAGGTCCACAACCTGGTGGACGAGCGGAGCCCGGGGACGGTGGTGCGCGACCCGCGGGGCCAGCCGCTCACGCTGGACCTGGGCGGGCTGGGATTCCGCATGGCGCTCGGGATCGGGATGTAGCGAGGTTCAGCGCGCGGTCGTGTCGGGGCCGGCGCCGCCGATGCGGTAGATGATCTCGTTCTGGCGCGCGTAGCCCTGCCCGCGCAGCACCGCCTCCGCCTCGCGCGCCCGCTGGCCCGGATCGCGCGCCTCACGATCGTGACGCGTGATCTCGCGCTGTGCCTCCTCGAGGTCGCGCCGGGTGCGCGCCGCGTCGGCGCTGGTGCGCCAGATGCGATAGAGGCTGTGGTCGCTCACGAGGCCGACCCAGGCGAGCCACAGGGCGGCCACGACCCACACCCAGCGGGGCGGACGCCCGAGACCGCCCTGGGGCGTGGCGTAGCGGGAGAGACGATAGCGGCTGATGCGACGTCCGATGTCACCCATGACTTCCCTGTCCTCGGGCCCAGGCTCGGCCCGGCATCCCGGCACCCGGCCGGATCCTCCGGCCGCGCGGCGCGCCGCTCTTAGCCGGCGGCCGGGAACGCGGCGCGCCCCGGATAGCGCGCCGTGCCCCCCAACTCCTCTTCGATGCGCAGCAACTGATTGTACTTGGCCACCCGGTCGGTGCGGCTGAGCGAGCCGGTCTTGATCTGCCCGGCGTTGGTGGCGACCGCCAGGTCGGCGATGGTGACGTCCTCGGTCTCGCCCGAGCGGTGGGAGATGACCGCGGTGTACTTGGACGTGTGGGCGGTGTCGATCGCCGCCAGGGTCTCGGTGAGGGTGCCGATCTGGTTCAGCTTGATGAGGATGGAATTCCCCACCCCTTCGCGGATGCCGCGCTCGAGGCGCGCCACGTTGGTCACGAACAGGTCGTCACCGACCAGCTGGATGCGGTCCCGCAGCCGCTGCGAGATCGCCTTCCACCCGTCCCAGTCGTCCTCGGCCAGCCCGTCCTCGATGCTCACGATGGGATAGCGCGCGCACAGGTCGGCATAGTAGTCCACCATCGCCTCGCCGGTCAGCCGCCGTCCCCCCTCGCCCGCGAGGACGTAGGCGCCCTGGTCGAAGAACTCGCTCGCCGCCGGGTCGAGCGCCAGCGCCACCTGCCGGCCGGGCTCGTAGCCCGCCTTGCCGATGGCCTCGACCAGCACCTGGAGCGCGGCCTCGTTGGAGCGGAGGTTGGGGGCGAATCCGCCTTCGTCGCCGACCGCGGTCGCGAGCCCCTGCTGCTTGAGCACGCGGGCCAGGCTGTGGAACACCTCCGCGCCCCAGCGCAGGGCCTCGCGGAACGACGGCGCTCCGAGCGGCACGATCATGAACTCCTGCAGGTCGACGTTGTTGTCCGCGTGCTTGCCGCCGTTGAGCACGTTCATCATCGGCACCGGCAGCGTCCGCGCGCCCTCGCCGCCCAGGTGGCGGTAGAGCGGGAGGCCGAGCGCGTTGGCGCAGGCCCGCGCCGCGGCGAGCGAGACGCCGAGCGTGGCGTTGGCGCCGAGCCGGCGCTTGTTGGGCGTGCCGTCCAGCTCGATGAGCAGCGCGTCGACGCGCCGCTGGTCGCGGGCGTCCACGCCCTTGAGGCGCGGGGCGATGGTCTCGCTCACGTGGCCGACCGCCTTGAGCTCGCCCTTGCCGCCGTAGCGCGCGGCGTCGCCGTCGCGCAGCTCGACCGCCTCGTGCTCGCCGGTGGAGGCGCCGGACGGGACGGCCGCCCGCCCGAAGGCGCCGCCTTGGAGGCGGCAATCCACCTCGAGCGTCGGATTGCCGCGTGAATCCAGGATCTCCCGGGCGCGCAGGCTCTCGATCAGGGTCACGGGCCGGAACCTAAGGCGGGCTTCCCGGGCGAGTCAAGACGACCGCGCCCGGGGCGCCGTCGTGCACGATGCACGGCCTCGGTTCGGGCCCTGCGGACGCAAGGGTTCGCGCGCGCGGCGCGCGGCCCTAAGGCCAGGGGCTAAGGGGCCGGCCGCTGTCTTGACCGTTCCCTAAAGGGCTGCGTAAGGTGCCGCGTCATGAAACCTGCCGGTACGCCCGCGCGTAAGCGGACCTAAGGCCCCAACCCCGTGAGCGGGGAGGAGGCTGGTCTCGTCCGGCGGTGCCTCGCGGGAGACGAGAAGGCGTACCGGGAGCTGGTCGAGAAGTACCAGGCCCAGGTCTACTACCTGGCCCTCCGGATGGTGCGGCGGGCCGAGGATGCGGAGGACCTGACCCAGGAGACCTTCGTCCGGATGTTCCGGGCGCTCGCCCGGTACGATCCCGCCCGCCCGTTCGCCGCCTGGTTGTTCACGATCGCGACACGTTTGTGCATCGACCATATCCGCCGCCGCAAGGTCA
>VBPB01000168.1:3619-6264 GCA_005893365.1 Candidatus Eiseniibacteriota bacterium | reverse complement strand
CAGGCACGAGCCGTCGAAATCCACGAACGTGGCGCGCTCCCCGGCGAAGAACACCTGCCCGAGACCGAGGTCGCCGTGCACGAGCGCCTCGGGCCCGGTCACCGCCGAGGCGAGCCGCGCGCTCACCCGCGCGATCGCGGGGGCCAACTCGGGGCACGCCGCGGCGAGCTCGGGGGGGGCGGGACGGCAGAGCCGCCTGAGCGTCGCCGCGAGCGGGCGCGTCTCGGCGAGCGCGCCGCTCACCGCGTGGAGCCGGGCCAGGTTGTCGGCGGTCGCGTGCACCGCCTGCACCCATGGTCCCGAGCGCTCCAGCCGATCGAGCGGCGTGCCGGGCGCTTCGGACTGCAGCACCATGCCGAGCTCCGCGAGGTACGCGATCGGCTCCGGCATGCCGAGGGACGGCAGGGAATCCCCGCCGCGGGTTCGGCGCCAGAGATCGGTGAGCCGCTCGAACACCGCCTTCCCGCGGTCGCCGCGGTAGAGCTTGGCGACGACACGGATCTCCCGGGCGCCGTCGTAAAGATCGTAGGCGATCACGCAGCGCTTGCCGATCGTGTGCTTGAGGACCCGGCAGGCGACGCGGGTCGGGGCGAGGTCGGTCACCACCGCCCCGGCGCTCAGCGCCGCCGCGAGCCGCTCGCGCATCGCCGATCCGTCCGCAGCCACGCGGAGCGCGGGGAGCTTGGGATCGATCATGGCCATTGCCGCTCCGCCGTCTCGATCGCGGCCACGCCCAGGTCGAGCATGCCGCGGATGCGGTCCTGCCATCCGTCGCAGCCGCGCCGCAGCGACTTGCAGGCGCGTCTCAGGTGGGTGAGCGCCTGGTAGAGCGGCACGCGGGCCAGGATCCCCCGGTCCATCCCGGCCGCGAAGTAGGCGTCGAGGAATGCCTCCATCAGCGGCGCGACCGCGGCGCGACGACGCGCCTTGTCCTCCAGGAACACCAGCAGGTTGCCGAGATCCGATGCGGGGTCGGCCATCCCCACCGTGTCCAGATCGATGAGCCAGGCGCGCTCGCCCGCGACGTGCACCTGACCGAGATGGAAGTCCCCGTGAACGGGCGTCGCGACCACCGCGCCGAAGCGCGGCTCCACCCGACGTGCGCCCGCGACGATGCGCCCTACCGCCTCGGCCCATGCGTCGGAGGCCTCGGCCAGGACCGGGTGCCGCGGGTGGCAGCGCGCCAGGTGATCCTCCACGTTCCGCGGCGGGCCGAGGGAGACCGAGCAGCGATGGAGCTTGGCCAGCGCGCGGCCGGCCGCCGTGAAGTGACGCGGATCCGGCCCGCGTTTGAGCAGGTCCCTCACCGAGCTTCCGCCGACTTCCTCCTGGATCTGGAGCGCGAGCTCGGGCAGGTATTCGATCGGACGCGGGATCGCGACGCGGTCGGCCGCGCCGCGCCCGAAGCCGTGCTCCCACAGCGCCCCCATGTTGCGGTGGAGGGTCTCGCCCCGGCCGCGATCGAGCACCTTGCCGATCACGGCGAAACGCTGCGCGCGCCCGCGCGCCCCGGTGCGCCCGCGGATCGCGTAGCGCACCACGTAGCGGTTGACGTGGCGGCGGCGCACCGCGATGTCGATCGCCTCGATCACGAAGCCGGCCCCGAAGCGGGCGCGCGCGTGAGGCTCGAGGACCGCCTTCATGCGCTCGCCGTCCAGCGCGACCTCGAGCGAACCCAGGCGCTCGGCGTGCTCGGCTGGGATCTCAGGCACGAGCCGCATGGCGCTCCTCCCGGGGCTCCCCGGCCACCCCTCCCAACGCCTCGCGCAGCGCCCGCTCGATCACGTCGATGGCGCGCGCAGCGTCGAATTCGCGTTCGACCTTGAGGCGGCCCGCGCTTCCCAGCCGGGCCGCCAGGTTCCGATCGGCGGCGAGACGCGCGATCCGCTCGGCCAGCGCTTCCGGGTCCTTCTCCGTCACCAGGTATCCGGTGACCCCGTCCTCGACGCACTCGGGAATGCCGGAGACCCGCGTGGCCACCACCGGGATCCCCATCGCCATCGCCTCGACGATGACGTTGGGGATCCCGTCACGGTCACCGTCTTCCTGGACCTCGCAGGCGAGCGTGAAGACGTCGGCCTCGCGGAAGCGATCGAGCAGGCGCCGGTGTGGCATCGGGGCGGCGATCTCGACCCGGTCTTGGAGACCGAGGCTCGCGATCTCGGACGCCAGCGCGCGGCGGAGGGGACCCTCGCCAACGATCAGGCAGCGGAACGGGACGGCGCGGTCCGCGAGCCTGCGGAGCGCCCGTACCAGGGTGAGGAATCCCTTCTTGGGGACCAGCCGGCCCACCGACAGGATGGTGGTCGGCCGCGACGGTCCGTCCCCCGCCGGCCGCGGCTCGAAGCGCGTCGCGTCGATGCCGTGGTAGGCGCGAAGCACGCACGCTCCCGGTCCGGCCAGCGTCTGGAGGTACTGGCGGTTGTACTCGGTGCACGTCACCACGAAACGGGCACGCGCGATCTTCTCGCGCAGCCAAGCCGGGTCCTGCGCGTAGACGTCCTTGGCGTGGGCGCTGAAGCTGTAGTCCCGGCCGGAAAGCCACGCGGCGAAGAACGCGACCGAGGTGGGGTCGTGGCCGAAGTGCGCGTGAAGGTGGGACACACCGGTTCCGGGCAGAGACCGATCGACCAGATAGACGGCCT
>VBPB01000168.1:0-3593 GCA_005893365.1 Candidatus Eiseniibacteriota bacterium | reverse complement strand
CGAAGCGAAGCGCGGGCCCGAAGGCCCCCCTCCGCGTGCGCCCCAACCTCACCGCCGACGTCAGGAACCGCGGCCAGGTCATGCCCAGCGCATCCGGCAGGTAGTGGACCTCGGCGCGCACCCGGCCCACGTCGTCGTGGATGGCCGCCTCTCTCGGATCGCGGAGCGCGAACAGGTGGAGTTCGAGCCCTCGCGCCTCGAGGGCGAGGATCTCGCGCAGGATGAAGGTCTCGGAGAGCCGGGGGAAGGCCTTGAGGATCACCCCCACGACTCGGGCGCCGCCCGCAGGCGTCGCCTCATCCGCCCCCGGCCCGCGAGCCTTCGACCGGTCGACCGCCAGCGGCGCCATCCCGTTCACGCCGCCTCCAAGGGGGCGCCGAGCATGAGGGCCGCGGCCCGCGATGCGCCGTCCAGCGGCGGGATGCGCGCGTCGTCGAGGGGCGTCGTCTGGCGGAGATAGCCGGCGATCGCCTCCGCCAGATTGTCGGCGGTGAGCTTGTGGGGATGGATGGCGGTGAACAGCCCGCGCTCTCCCATGATCCGGGTGCGGGCCTTCTTGCGGAAGCGCAGGATCTCGCTGATCGTATTGTAGCCCGCCATCGACACGATCACCTCCGCGTGCCGCATCAGCGGCAGGTCGTCCTGGCTCAGACCGATGATGCGGACGGGGAGTCCGCGCGCCTTGTGCTGGAGCCAGCGATGCTGGTCGGCATGCATGAATGGCCCGGTGGTGACGACGGCGCGGAAGGGCAGGTGATCCTTCAGGCGCGCGGTGGCATCGAGGAACTTGTCGATGAAGAAGCAGGCGTCGGCCCCGCCGCCGCCGGTCACGAGCACCATGGGCTTCCGCTTCCGCTCGGCTCGCGCGTCGCCGTTCTCCATCGGGACGTGCTCTCGGCTCACGTAGCCGCAATAGTGCGCCCTGGCGATCATCGGCTCGGGGAATTGGTACTTCTCGACCAGGTCGAACATGTCGCGGCAGCCGTAGATGAAGATGGAGTCATAGTGGGCGGTGGTGGCGACGTAGTGCTGGTCCTGGTGCCACTGCCGGCAGATCTCGGCCGGATCGCCCAGAACGTCCCGCAGGCCGAGCGCGAAGCGCATCGGCCGCCGCCGCCGCACGGCCTCGAGAAGCAGCGCGAGCTCGCCGAGCGCGCCGCAGGGCATGTGGTCCGCCAGGAACAGGTCCGGCCGGTAGGCCAGCACGGTGTCGCGGATGAGCTCGGAGCGGATGCGCAGGATCTCGCGGTCCTCGAGCGACAGGCGGTCGGAGCGCCACACCCCGTTGGTGACCTTGACCAGGGTCGGGATCTTGACGAAGTCGCAGCGCGGGGGAAGCCGAAAGAACGGCGCCGCCGGCGAGTCGGCGATCAGGAGGATCCTGGCCCCGGGCGCGCGGCGGTGGAGCTGGATCGCGATGTTGAGATTGCGGCGTAGATGTCCCAGGCCGAAGCCGTCCTGGGAGTAGATTACGATCTTGCGGATCGACGATCTGCCCATGAGAGGTGCCTCGTGCGGTGACCGCGTGCAGAAAGGGCGGGCGCGCTCCATCGGGATCCGGCAGCTCGCCTCGCCCTCGGGGAATCCCGCCCCGTTCGCGAGCGTCATCACCATGCGCCCGAGCCGCTCCGGCTCCAGGTCCGAGGCCCCCAGCAGGTCGAGCACCCCGAGCTCCGCGAACACCCGCCCGCGGTGGGCGTGTTCGTTCGCCGACGAGGGCGTGGGCCAGACGATCGACCGCTTGCGGAACGCGAGGTTGGCGCAATGGGTGTTGTATCCGCCGCTGAACACGACCAGCCGCGCCTGCCGCAGGTACTCGAGCAAGTGTTTGCTGAAGCGATGGCAGATCAAGTGCGGCAGCCGCTGCGCCCGCCGCGCCAGGTCGTCTCGCTCGTCGCTGCCCATCATCGGGCCGCTGATCACGACGCTCCGGATCGGGACGCGCCCCTTCATGCTCTCGAGGAACCGGAAATAGCTGTCGATCAGCGGGTACCCGTTCGCGCCCCCGCCGGGGGTGAGGATGACCAGCGGACGCTTGGGCTCCTGAGCGAGCTCGTGTTGCACCCGATCGCTGGGATGGGAAGAAGGGCGAAGATACCCGGTGAACAGGGTCTTTTCGGCGACCGAGCTGGGGAAGGCGTAATGCTCCGTCGAGTCGAACAGGCCGCGATCGCCGTGGATCCAGATCTCGTCGCAGAACCCATCGAAGAGGTCGAGCACGCCGGCTCGCTTCCACGATGCGACGACCGCTTGCGGCTCGCCGACGACGTCGGGAAGACCCCACACGATCCGGGTTCCCGGCAGCTCCTGGCGCACGAACCCCAGCGCCTTGCGCATCTCGTCGGGGAGGTCGATGGGGTCACGCTCCACCACCACGATGTCCGGACGGAAGCTCTTGGCAACGCTCTGGGTGATCTTGCGCCGGATCCGCAACACGCTGTCGGTTACCGGGTCGCCCTTGCCGACCGGTCCGAACCCGTTTCCATGAGACGGGACTCCGGGAAGCCGGACGAAATCGACGTTCTGCGGAAACCTGAAGCGGCCAACGATCGCGAGATCGGTGAGGACGAGGATGGAGCAGGCGGGAACATCGAGTGCGAGTCTCGAGGCGATCGCGATGGTCCGCGAGGTGCTGCCGAGCCCCCATCGGTCATGGCTGCACATCAAGACGCGTAGCGAGGACACGACTACTCTGCTTTCTGCCAGTGTATTCCTAGCGAAAGTGTGGAACTGCACGAGCGTTCGTGTCTTCCCTGGCGGTCTTTCAGCGGGACCGAAGCCAGCGATGGAGGGCTCGCGAGGGTGTGGGGAGAGCTTGCGCGAGACGAGCCGGCGGTGGGAGGCCGCAGCCGAAAGTCTTCCGTGATTTCCCGTATCCACGGAGTCATCGGTGCACTAAGTCATAACTCGCTCCCGGTTGATGGAATATCGACTCTGACTATTGGTGCATAGCCGGTGCATGCGTAACATAGCCATGCTTTACCGATTCGTCAAGAGATGTCGTCAAATCGTATAGCGATGTGTACCCAACCTATACTGACGCCCGACGACAGCGATATCTCGTGGCCCGGAATCCCTCCCATCTCCCGTTCAGGATCCCCGTCGACGCCGACCCGAATACCATTGGGTCTAATCCGTCCCTCATGAAAAGGCCTCGGCCGTCCGCGCCATCGACCGCCGAATGTCGCCCACACGCGTGTGGGCGATTGATATTCTGCTGGCGAGAACCATCCGGGGGCCATGAGGCGTTTCCCCGAATTTGCGTCAAGCAATCAAGTTGCAAAATGAAACATGTTCACGCTTCCCGCGCCACACACGGCATCCTTGACCACCGGGTGGCGCTCTGGTATCTTGAAGCCATGCCTCGCATGACGACGACGATCCGCCTCCCACCCGGGCTGCACCGGCGCCTTCTCCTGGAAGCCGCCGACACGGGGCGCTCGGCGAACGATATCGTGGCCGAGGCGCTCCAGGCCCTGCTCGACGCGCGGGGGACGCCCCCGCGGCTGACGCGGCGCCGGATCAAGATGCGGGGCGCGGGCGCCGACAGCTCGCACGACACCTAGCCGGCCTGACCTAGTGGGTGTGCTGTC
>VBPB01000167.1 GCA_005893365.1 Candidatus Eiseniibacteriota bacterium | reverse complement strand
GCCACCGCCTGCGGCCGGGTGCGAAACCGGACGCAGGGAGTGCCGAGCACAATATATGCCCGGTGCGACCCGCGCTTACTGCAGTCGGATCCTCGCGCCCGCGGTGGAGGACCAAGGGTTCGCAGGTAAAAGTTCCAGCGCCGCTGTAAAACCTACACGCGTCACGGGCGCCTCCGACCTCGCGCGGCTTCGCCGCGGTCGCCGAGCCGCGGCCGGGTGCTCTGCGCCTCGCCGCATCTCCCGTAGATGGTGAGCGACCCGGTCGCGCTCAGGTTTTTCCCTGAGCTTGGAGCATGCGAACGCAATCGGCGTAGGCCAGTCCCACCGCCCCTACTTCGCCGCCTCCATCTGCGCGAAGTAGGCCTCGACCTGCTCGCGCAGCACCGGGAGCGGCACGGCGCCGTTGCGGAGCACGGCGTCGTGGAAGCCCTTGATGTCGAACCGGGCGCCGAGCCGCCGCCTGCCCTCGTCGCGGAGCTTCAGGATCTCGAGCTGGCCCACCTTGTAGGCGAGCGCCTGGCCCGGCCAGGAGAGATAGCGGTCCACCTCGTTGACGATGTTGTTCTCCGCCAGGACCGAGTTCTCCTTCATATAGTCGATCGCCTGCTGGCGGCTCCAGCCCATCGCGTGCAGCCCCGTGTCCACCACCAGCCGGCAGGCGCGCCAGGCGTCGTAGGAGAGCATGCCGATGCGGTCCAGGTCGCTGGTGTAGAGCCCCATCTCGTCCGCCAGCCGTTCGCCGTAGAGCCCCCAGCCCTCGACGAACGCCGTCGTGCCCTGGTGCTTCCGGAACTCGGGGAGGCCGGTGAGCTCCTGGGCGATGGCGATCTGCAGGTGATGCCCGGGGATGGACTCGTGGAAGGCCAGGGCCTCCGCCTCGTAGCGGGGCCGGGTCGTGGACTGGTAGGTGTTGATCATGTAGTAGCCGGGGCGCGAGCCGTCCTCCGCGGGCTCGCGGTAGTAGGCGACGGTCGAGTTGGGCGCCTCGTACAGCCCCATCACCTTCACCTGGCAAGAGGCCTTGGGCAGGATGCCGAACCAGTTGGGGATCGCCGCCCGCGCGCGCGCCAGCGCATCGCCGGCCTTGGCCTCGACCTCGGCGGCGGTGCGGAAGTGCATGGCGGTGTCGGCGCGCAGCCGCTTCTGGATGGTGGCGATGTCGCCGGTCCCGAGCGCCTTCTGGCCCAGCTCGCTCAGGTCGTGGCGGAACCGGGCGACCTGCTCGAGCCCCAGCTGGTGCAGCGTGTCGGGCGTCAGGTCGAGCGAGGTCTGGATGCGGATCTGCCGCCGATAGTCGTCCGCCCCGCCGGGCAGGAACGAGAGCCCGGCCTTCGCCGGCGGCCGTGCGGCGGCCATGATGCTGGCGCGCAGGACGTCGCGATAGCGCGTGAACGCCGGCTTCACCACTTCCCGCACTGCGGCCGTCAGGTCGCGGCGGAACGTGGCCGCGGCCCCCGCCGGCCAGTCGCCGTGGGCCGCCGCGAGCGGGCTCATCAGCGCCCAGGTCTCGACCGGCTGGGCGAGCAGGGCCTCCACCTCCTCCAGCACCTTGCGCACCTGGTCGTGGGCGGCAACACGCCCGGTGCTCAGGCCACGGCGGAGATTCGCGATGTGCTGGTCGAGGTAGGGTCCCATCGCCCGGCAGCGCAGCACGTAGTCGGCCGCGTGCTGGGGCGTGACGATGACCGTGATGTCGGGCAGGTTCATGAAGCTCACCTGCGGCCCGCCCAGCGGGTCCACCACCCAGTCCTCGGCGTGGCAGGCGAGGTTGTCGAGCCCGTTCTCGAGCTCGAGCATCAACGCGGTGCGGGTGACGCGATCGGCCGGCGAGAGCTCCGCCTCGCCCACGGTGCCGAGCTGCGCCCGCAGGCCCTCGAGGCGCCGGCGCTCCTGCTCGGCGCCGGCCGGCGAGATGTCCTCCAGCAGGGCATCGAAGTGATGGTCGCCGAGCGAGGTCGCCATGGTCGGATTCGCCCGGAGCGTGCCCTGCCAGTAGTCGTCGCAGAGATGGGCGAGGACGTCGCCTGCCGCGGCCCGGGCCCGACCCGGCCCCAGACCCACCATGGCGAGCACGAACAGACAGCACATGGACATCGGTCGAGGACGGATCATGTGGGACGCTCCGCGTGGGAGGGTGCGTCGGACGGCCCGCCGCGGCGCCGGCGGGACCAGGCGAGCACGGCGCTGCCGCCGACCAGGATGGCGGCGAACAGGAACCATTGGGCGGCATAGCTCACGTGCATCATCTCGTCGTACGGGCGCGGCGGCGAGCGGTGCGGGCGCTCCGACACGCCGGGGCCGGGCAGCTCGCGCAGCGCGTAGCCGGCCACGGCGTACGGGATCCGGCCGACGAGAGAGTCGGCGTCGAGCCAGCGGGCCGACCACACCGTCACGCTGTCCCGCTCCAGCATGCGCACCGGCGGTCCGCCGGCGCCGCGCCGCAGCTCCTCGACCAGCCCGCGCACGGTCCGCTCGCCGGGCTCGGGGGCATCCTGCGGCCGCGCCCGCGCCGCGTCGGGCGAGGGCAGCCAGCCGCGGTTGACGAGCACCGCGCCACCGCCGGCCGGCAGAACCAGCGGGGTCGCGACCTCGACCCCGGGCTCGCCGCCCAAGGCCCGCCCCGAGAGCAGGAACTGATGACGCTCGTCGAACCGGCCCGTCACCTCGATCACCCGGTGGCGCGTGCGCGCGAGCGGCGGCAGCCGGTCGCCGACGACGATCGGGGGCGACTGCTGGGCCTGGCGCAGCGCGGCGTTCAGGGTCTGCTTCTCGTGCAGGCGCGAGATCTGCCAGAAGCCGAGCCGCACGCAGACCAGGGCGGCCAAGAGCACCACGGCCGCGACCAGGACCGAGCGCAGGCGCATCGGCTAGCGCCCGCCGGGGCGGCGGACCGCGGGCGGGGTCGCGGCCCGGCGGGCGCCCCGCGGGCGGGCGAGCGGGCCGGTCACGGGGCGGGCTTGGGCGCCGGGGGCGGCAGGTCGCGGGCCACGATCAGGGAGTCGAACCCGCAGGTCTTGTGTGAGGAGTCGCAGAACGGCTTGGTGTTGGACTGCCCGCAACGGCAGAGCGTGACGCGGGTCCGCCCCGCCAGGCCGAAGACCCTCCCCTCCTGGTCCACGATCTCGAAGTCGCCCTCGACCCGTAGGGATCCGTTGTTCACGACGGTGATGCGGGTGGCTGCCATGGGGTCTCCTGGTTCGGGGAAGGCGAGGCGTGGAGGTGGTGCGTGGAGGGGAATCTAACAAGCCCGCACGGGGTTGGCGACCCGCCGGGGGGGGGCGGGGCGGGCCCCGCCGGGCGACCTCCGCGGGCGGGCCCGCACGACCGCGAGCCGCCCTGCAACCCGCCGCCGCCGGAGGTCGTAGAATCCCCGGCACGGAGGTGACCGGGGCCGGCCGTGGCCCGTCAACTAGCTTCCTGCCCGCAGTCCGGCCTGCGGTATGATTCGGGCGTTGGCGCCCGGGCCCCTAGGCCCGGGCGCGCCGGACCTCGAGGACTGGAGGCGTGGTCGTGATCGAGTTCCTGGTGCTGGGTGCTCTGGCCTTCGCGGCCTTCGTGGTGTTCGCCGTGCTGGGCTCGGTCTTCTGGCTGGTGTTCCTGCCCTTCCGCATCATGGGCTGGATGCTCAAGGGGCTCGCCCTGCTGGTGGCGCTGCCCTTCGTCGCCCTGTTCGGCGTCGTGGCCTTCCTCGCCCTGGGCGCGGGCATGCTGATGTTCCTGATCCCGTTCGTGCCGTTCGTCCTGCTGGCGTTCGGCGCGTGGTGGCTGGTGAAGCGGACGCGGCGGTCGGCCGCGTCCGTCACGAGCTAGCGGCGAAAGGCCCCACCGCAGCAGGATGAGGCTCCGGGTGAGCGCCCGGCCGTCCGCCTGCCGCCGGCACCCGGAGACGCCGCCCGACCGAGCGCTCCCCCGCCGCGCCCGCGCACGGCCGCGTCCCCCGCTTGCGCCGGCACCGGCTTCTCGCGCATCTTTCCCGGCACATCCCATCGCACCGCCACTCCCCCGCACGCGAAGCGAGGACCATGTCACCCGACTTCATCTACACCATGAAGGACCTCCGCAAGGTGGTCCCCCCCAAGCGCGAGATCCTCAAGGGCATCTGGCTCTCCTTCTTCGACGGCGCCAAGATCGGCGTGCTGGGCCTGAACGGCGCCGGCAAGAGCTCGCTGCTGCGCATCATGGCCGGCGAGGACCAGGACTTCATCGGCGAGGCGTTCATCGGCAAGGGCTACACCGTCGGCTTCCTGCCCCAGGAGCCGAAGCTCGACCCGGCCAAGACGGTGCTCCAGGTGGTCGAGGAGGGGGTCGGGCAGAAGAAGGCGATCCTCGACCGGTTCAACGCGGTGAGCGCCAGGTTCTCCGAGCCGATGGATGACGACGCGATGCAGAAGCTGCTCGACGAGCAGGCGAAGCTCCAGGATCAGATCGATGCCCAGAACCTCTGGGAGCTGGACCGCACGCTCGAGATCGCCATGGACGCGCTGCGCTGCCCGGCGTCCGAGACCCCGGTCAAGACGCTCTCGGGCGGCGAGCGGCGCCGCGTGGCCTTGTGCCGGCTGCTGTTGCAGCGTCCCGATCTGTTGTTGCTGGACGAGCCCACCAACCACCTCGACGCCGAGTCGGTGGCCTGGCTCGAGCGCTTCCTCAAGGAGTACGCGGGCACCGTGGTGGCGGTCACCCACGACCGTTACTTCCTCGACAACGTCGCGGGCTGGATCCTGGAACTCGACCGCGGCGCCGGCATCCCCTGGGAGGGCAACTACACCTCCTGGCTGGACCAGAAGCGGCAGCGGCTGGCGCA
The DNA here is from genome assembly GCA_005893365.1 of Candidatus Eiseniibacteriota bacterium. Classification (GTDB taxonomy): domain Bacteria; phylum Eisenbacteria; class RBG-16-71-46; order RBG-16-71-46; family RBG-16-71-46; genus WS-11. The sequence continues at coordinate 1,164 of VBPB01000167.1, read as the reverse complement.
GGAGGAGAAGACCGAGTCGGCCCGCCAGCGCACGCTCGAGCGCGAGCTGGAGTGGGTGCGCATGGCGCCGCGGGCCCGTCAGGCCAAGGGCAAGGCGCGGCTGGCCGCCTACGAGAAGATGCTGGCCGAGGAGGGGGCGCAGAAGCTCGATCAGATCGAGATCTACATCCCGCCCGGGCCGCGGCTCGGCACCGTGGTCATCGAGGCCGACCACCTGCGCAAGGGGTTCGGCGACAACCTGCTGATCGAAGACCTCTCCTTCAAGCTCCCCCCCGCCGGCATCGTCGGCGTGATCGGCCCCAACGGCGCCGGCAAGACGACGCTCTTCCGCATGATCACCGGGCAGGAGCAGCCCGACGCGGGGGCGCTGCGCATCGGCGACACCGTGAAGCTGGCCTACGTGGACCAGAGCCGCGACGCGCTGCCCGGCGACGCCAACGTCTGGGAGGCGATCGCCGAGGGCAACGAGACGCTGCAGCTGGGCAAGCGGGCGATGAACTCCCGCTCCTACGTGGCGTCGTTCAACTTCAAGGGTGCCGACCAGCAGAAGCGGGTCAAGGACCTCTCGGGCGGCGAGCGCAACCGCGTCCAGCTGGCGCACATGCTCAAGAGCGGCGCCAACGTGCTGCTGCTCGACGAGCCCACCAACGACCTCGACGTGGACACGCTCCGAGCCCTGGAGGAGGCCCTGATCGACTTCGCCGGCTGTGCGGTGATCATCAGCCACGACCGGTGGTTCCTGGACCGGGTCGCCACGCACATGCTGGCGTTCGAAGGCGACAGCCAGGTGGTGTGGTTCGAGGGCAACTACCAGGACTACGAGAAGCACCGCCACGAGCGCCTGGGCGCCGAGGCGGACCAGCCCCACCGCATCAAGTACCGGAAGCTGGTGCGGGCGTAGGCGGGGGTCCGTGGCTGGAAGCTCCAGGGCGGCGGGCGCACCGCTTGTCGCCCCTCCCCGATAGGCCGAGCGCTCAACGCATTCTTCCCCGCGTTCGCACGGGGGTGAATGACCTGAGCATGACCTCATAGGCTGCCACGGATGATGAATCCGCCTCGGTGCCTGCCTGCATGAACGTCAAAACGTACATCCTTCTCGAGTGGCATTCCTCATCGCCAACGATTCATCGTCGGTAGCGGTACGCCGACGATAAGACCATCGTC
>VBPB01000166.1 GCA_005893365.1 Candidatus Eiseniibacteriota bacterium | reverse complement strand
CCGCCGGGTCAACGCGCTGATACGCCCCGGGGCCGACAGCGCCACCATCATGCAGGCGTCGCGCGAACTGGTGACCCAGCAGATGTCCGGACTCACCGACGATGAGCGCCGGGCGGTCGGCGACATCGATAGCCTGACGATCGCCGCGACCCGCCCACTCCTTTCGCCCTGGTTCCGTTTCTTCATGGGCTACGACCCGGCCCCGACGCTGCGGAAGGTCCGCTGTCCGGTGCTGGCGCTCAACGGGAGCAAGGACTTCCAGGTGCCGCCCCAGGAGGATCTCGCGGCCATCGAGGCGGCGCTCAAGGCGGGTGGCAACAGGCACTCCTCGGTGAAGCAGCTCCCGGGTCTCAATCACCTGTTCCAGACGGCGGCCACGGGGTCGATCACCGAGTACGGGACCATCGAGGAGACCATCGCCCCGGTGGCGCTGGACGCGATGTCGGACTGGATCACCGCGCAGGTGACCGCGAGGCGATGAAGAACCAGTTGCGCGTCCTGCGCGCGGAGCGCCAGTGGTCGCAGGGGGACCTGGCGGAAAGGCTCGGCGTGTCGCGTCAGACCGTCAACGCGGTCGAGACCGGCAAGTACGACCCGAGCCTGCCACTGGCGTTCGACATCGCACGCCTGTTCGGCCGGCGCATCGAGGAGATCTTCGAACACGACGGGCATCACTGACGCCGCGGCGACGGCGACGACCAGGGGGGAGGGGGTTTGAAACGCCTCGTCTCAGCGCTTGACGCCCACCCACAGGCCGTCGCCGATCGGCACGATCACGCTCTGGAGCGCCGGGGTCTTCGCCATGAGGTCGTTGAAGGCGCGGATCGCGCCGACCTCGCGGTCGCTGGGCGTGGTCGCGAACAGCTCGCCGAAGGCGAAGGCGTTGTCGACCATGATCAGCCCGCCGCGGCGGACGATGCGCAGGCACTCGGTGAGGTACTGGGGGTAGGACCCCTTGTCGGCGTCGAGGAACGCGGCGTCGGCGGAATCGGCGGCGAAGCCCGGCAGCACGTCCATCCCCTTGCCGCGATGCACCTGGACCCGCCCGGCCACGTCCGACTTCGCCACCCAGCGCTCGGCGAAGTCGGCGTGTTTCGCCTCCAGCTCGATGGTGCGGACGCGGCCATCCGCCGGTAGCGCTCGGGCCATCGTGATCGCCGAGTACCCGGCCAGCGTTCCCACCTCGACCACCTCACGCGCGCGGGCCGCCTGGAGCAGGATTTGCATGAAGCTCGCCTGCTCGGGCGCGATCCAGATGGACGGGATGCCCTCGGCGGTGGCGGCGCGCTTCAAGTCCTTGAGGAACGGGTCCTCGGGCGTGGTGCGCTCGGCGATGTAGCGGAAATGCTGGTCGGTGACCAGCGAGGACTGTTCGGACATGGGATCTCCTGCGATGGGCGAGGCGTCGACGTCCGCTGCGGCGGCCGGGCCCCCTCAATCTACCCAGCCCTCCCGCGTGGCGGCAACCACGATAGCGGGTGGCTCCGCAGCGGCCGCGCGGCCGCCGCTGGCCGCAACCGGCCCGGGCTCGTATGCTGCGGGGGCCCGACGCCCCGCGCCGCGGGATGCGGGCGACGGTCATGCGGGGATCCCTTCACGGATGAAACGGAACCGCTCCACGGCGCCAGGCACGATCCTCATCGGGATGCTGCTCGCGCTCGTCGTCCGCCCGGCGGCCGGCGCCGAGCCCGCGCCGGCGGTGACACCGGACGACTTCCCGGTGACGCTGAGCGCCTTCTCGACCACGCTGATCGGCAGCCTGTCCGCGCGCACGCAGAACCTCCGGCTGGCGGCCCAGGCCTTGGACGGCACCGAGCTGGCCCCGGGCGAGGCGCTCTCGTTCAACCGCACCGTGGGGGCCCGCACGCTGGAACGCGGGTTCCTCGCCGCACCGGTGATCCTGCACGAGACCCGCCAGCTCCAGACCGGCGGCGGGGTCTGCCAGGTGGCCTCGACGCTGTTCGCCGCCGCGCTGATGGCGGGGCTCACGCCGGTCGAGCGCTGGCGGCACTCGACCCCGGTCGACTACATCGCCCTCGGCGAGGACGCCACGATCGCCTGGGGCGCCAAGGACCTTCGCCTGCGCAACGAGCTGGAGCAGCGGGTGCGGCTGCGGATCGAGGTGCTGGGCACCACGCTCACCGTGCGCATCGAGGGCGAGCGCGAGCCGCTCGACCGCTTCGAGCTGGAGACGGTCGAGGCGGAGGCCATCCCGGGCACCGCGGGCGGCGGACGCGACATCGATCTCTACCGCGTGCGCTCGCGCGACGGCGAGACGATCGATCGCGAGCTGGTGCACCGCGATCGGTATCCGCCCTCGCTGGGGGCGGCTCCCCCCGACGGCGTCCGATGATCCACCGGGGGTGCTCGGGTGTGTCCGATCGGCGCGTCATCGTGTCCATCGTGACACTGCTGGTCGCCGCGGTCGGCACGCCCGCTCGGGCGGGTGCCGCGGCGGACCCGACCCTGGCGCCCTACGCGGCGCTCGTCCGCTCGCCGGCCGGCACCGCGCTGCTGCGCCGCGCGCGCGCGGCGATGGAGCATCACTGGGCGCCCGCCGAGCCCGACCGGCGCCGACCCGCGGTCGCGACGCCGGATAGCGTGCCGTCCGTCGCCTGGCCGGCCGCTCCGGTCGGCGTGTACCTGAGCCTGGTGCGCGGGCGGGCGACCCGCGCCTGCATCGGCCGCGAGGGGGCCTCGTTCGCGACCCTCTCCGACGCGGTGGAGGCGCTCGCGGTCGAGGTGCTCACCGCCGATCGCCGCCGGCCGCCGCTGCGCCACGAGGACCTGGCCGCCCTGCGCGTGGTGGTGAGCTTCGCCGGCGAGGGCGAGCCGATCGCGGACCCGATGCTCGCCGACCCCGGTCGCGAGGGGCTCTCGATCGCCACGCCCCGAGGCGTCGTCGCATTCCTTCCCGGCGAGGCCCGCACCGTGGCATGGGCGTTGCGGGAATCGCGACGCATCGGTGTCCTGGACGGCGGCGTCTCGTCGGCCAGCTATCGCAGGTTCCCGGTCGTCGTTCTGTCGGAGCCGGAGGTGCCAAGCCTCCCGGAGGGAGACACTCGATGAGAGCCGCTAGCACGCTTCGCTCGCTGGCCGCCGTCGTGACCGCGGCCCTGTCGCTCGCCCTCGCCCCACGGGCTCACGCGGCGGAGTCGCGCATGAGTGGGCACGTCGTGAATGCCGACACGCAGCAGCCCATCGCCGGCGCCAGCGTGGAGCTGGTGAACGCGGGCGGCGGCCAGGGCTATTTCCGAGACAAGTCCGACGCCAAGGGCGAGTTCCACCTCGAGCGCGTGGCGTCCGACCGCTACTACACGCTCACGGTGAGTGCGCCCGGCTACGCCGACTTCGTGCTCGGCTCCTGGCAGTTCCCCGCGGCCCAGCGGGCGGTGGAGGTGGCGGTGCCGCTCGACCGGGCCGGGGCGATCGAGTTCCGCGTCCGCGCGGGGGACGGCAAGCCGGTCGCCGGCGCCAAGGTCGCGGCCCGCAGCGAACGCGCCGCGCAGTGGTGGGAGGGCTACCGGCCTGCGCCCGCGCCGGTCTTCACCGACGCCAACGGGACCGCGCGCTTCCAAGACCTGCCGGCGGGCACGTGGTCGGCGAATGCGGAGTCCGAGGGGCTGCTGGCCTGGGCGGGACAGAACCTGAGCGTGCGCCGCGGCGAGACCACACCGGTGGAGGTGCGGCTCGTCAAGCCGGCGCGGATCTCGGGCACGGTCCGCCTCGCCGACGGCACCGGCGTCGGCAACGTGAGCGTGATCGCGCGCGGCCCGGCGGAAGGGGTCGCCACCAGCGACGCGGACGGTCTCTACTCGATCCCGGATCTGCCGCCCGGCCGGTATCACCTCATGGTCGCCCAGGAGGGATTCGCGCCCACGGTGGCGCGCGACGAGGCCGTGCTCGCCGAGGGCTCTGCCCGCGACGACCTCGGCATCGTCGCCACGCCGAACCCGCCCGAGCTGGCGCTGGTGCTGCAACGCGAGGCGTTCGCGCCCGGCGAGAAGGTCACCCTCGCGCTGCGCTCGTTCCGCGTCGGCCTGGTGGACCTGGCGCTCTACCAGATCCCGGCGCTGCGCCTGCGCGACCCGGCGCACGACTTCCGCGCCCTGGCGCAGAGCGGGGACACCACCGGACTCCTGTCGGTGAGCCGATGGCAGAAGCCGACCGCCGACGGGCCGATCTACACCTGGCGCGAGGAGATGCTCGCGCTCCCGGCCCGGGACATGGTGCCGGGCGCCTATCTGCTGCGCGCCTCCGCCGGGCCGCTGCGCCGTGGCGCCATCCTGTTCGTCACCGACCTCGGGCTCCTCGTCAAGCGCTCGAGCGAGCGCGTGCTGGTCTCGGCCGCCAGCCTCACCACCGGCCTGCCCATCGCGGGCGCCCAGGTGAACGTCGTCGCCTCGCCGGTCAACAATCCGGCCGGACCCTTCTGGTGGTCGCAGGCGATCGCCGCCGCCGCCATCACCTCGGGAGCGACCGATGCCGACGGGTTGCTCGCGCTCCCGCTCACGGCCGGCCACCAGGTGCGGGTCGTCGCCGGGAGCGAGGGCCACGGCCTCGCGGTCGCCGAGGTTGCGCTGGCACCGGGCGCGGGGGGTACCGAGGATCGCATGCTGCTCTACACCGAACGCCCCATCTACCGGCCGGGGCAGACGGTGTATTGGAAGCTGTTCGCGCGCCGTCCCGCCGGGGACGGCTACGCGCTCCCGCCGGCCGCCGGCGCGTCGCTCGTCTTCTCCGGCCCCGACGGGGCCAGCGTGAACGTCGCCGGCGCCAAGCTCTCCGCGCACGGCTCGGCCGACGGCGCCATCCCGCTGCCGCAAGACCTTCCCCTCGGCGACTGGACGCTCATCGCCACCGCCGGGAGTGCGCGGGCCTCGGCGACGGTCGCGGTGCAGGAGTACCGCAAGCCCGAGTACCGCGTCGACGTGGCCCCCGACCGCGAGGTGTACGTCAACGGCGACGAGGTCCGCTTCCAGGTCGCCGCCGCCTACTTCTTCGGCGCGCCGGTGTTCGGGGCCACGGTGCGCTACAATCTGTTCGAGAGCCGCCTGGCCCAAGAGGCGTGGAGCGACGACGAGGACGGCGACGGCGGCGACGCTGGCGCCGGCTACGGGCGCGTGCTCAAGACCGGCGAGGCGCGCACCGACGCCGACGGCCGCGTGGCGCTCACCTTCACGCCGGGGCCGGTGGCCTACGACCGCCGTCTCACGCTCGAGGTCGAGGTGGCGGACGGGGCGCGCCGCATGGTGAGCGGGCGGGGCAGCACCATCATGGGCCGCGGCCTGTTCACGCTCACCGTCCGGCCGCTGGAGCACGTCGTGACCGCCGGGCAGCCGGTGCGCGTGGAGGTCACGGCCCACGACCACGCCGGCCGGCCGGTCGCGGTCGCGGCGACGGTGAGCCTCGACCAGGAGGCCTGGAATCCGCTCGAGCGCCGCTACACGCGCTCGACCCGGCCGCTCGCCGAGGCGCCGCCACGCTGGCGCGCTCGGGCAGCCTGATCGTGCGCGCCCGGGCCGACGACGCGCGCGGCAACCGCATCACCGCCGAGGCGACGGTGTGGGTCTACGACGCGCGGGTGGTGGACTACGCCTACCGCTACTCGACGCTCGAGGCCTTCACCGACCGCGACCGCTACCAGCCCGGCGACACCGCCCGGATCCTGGTCAACACCGACGTGCGCGGCGCGCGCGTGCTGGTGAGCGTCGAGGGCCGCGACCTGTACCAGGCGCGCGTCGTCCCGCTCACCGGCAACACCGGCCTGGTCCAGGTGCCGCTGCGGCCGGCGTACGCGCCCAACGTGTTCGTCGCCCTCCACGTGCGCAAGGGTCCTGACGTCCAGACCCGCGTGCTGGAGATCCCGGTCAAGGCGGAGCGCCACGATCTCGCCATCACGCTGGCGCCGGATCGCGAGCGCTACCGTCCCGGCGAGGCGGCCAACGTGACGATCCGGACGCGCGACGGCCGCGGGGCGCCGGTCGCGGCGGAGGTGTCGCTGGGCGTGGTCGACGAGGCGATCTACTCGCTGCGGGCCGACGCCACGCCGGATCCGCACGACGTGTTCTACGGCCGCCGCCCGAACGGCGTCACCACCGCGGTGTCGTTCCCGGTGCACTATTACGGCGGCGCCTCCAAGGGTGGCCGCGAGGAGCCGCGCCGGGACTTCCGCGACGTCGCCCACTGGGCGCCGAGCGTGGCGACCGACTCGACCGGCCAGGCGCGGGTCACCTTCAAGTGGCCGGACAACCTGACGACCTGGCGGCTCACGAGCCGCGGCGCCACCGACGCGGCGCTGGTCGGCCGCGCCGTGACCAAGACGCTCGTGAGCAAGGACATCGTGGCGCGGCTGGCGCTGCCGCGGCAGTTCGTGGCCGGCGATGCCGCGGACCTGGTCTCGATCGTCACCAACCGCACCCCCGGGCCGCTCACCGGCGTCCGCGAGGGGCTCGAGGCGTCCGGGCTCGCCCGGCTCACCGGTACTGCGAGCCGGACCTCGGACCTTCCGGCGGCGGGCGAGTCCCGCGGCGGCTGGCCCGTGGCGATCGCGCGCGACCTGCCGGCCGACGCCGACAGCGCGCGGGCGCGGTTCGTGTTCCGGGCGCGCTCCAAGGCGGACGCCGACGCGCTCGAACTGACCGCCCCGGTCCGGGCCAAGGCGGTGGCCTTGCGCCCGCACGGCGCGGGCGTGCTCACCGAGCCACGGGCGGCGGTGACCGTGGCGCTGCCGGGCGACCTGATCCGCGCCGGGAGCACGCTGGCGCTCGATCTCTCGCCCTCGCCGGCCGCCATGTGCCTGGGGGCCGTGGACTGGCTCTACGGGTCACCGTACGCGTGCACCGAGCAGACCGTGAACGCGATGCTCCCCGCCTGCGCGCTGCTCGCCGCCGCGCGCCAGGCCGATGTCGTCGTGCCGGGGTGGAGCGATCCGGCCGCGCGCCTGGCGCCCCACCTCGACCACCTCGCCGCCCTGCAGCACGCCGATGGGGGTTGGGGCTGGTGGCAATCCGGCGAGAGCGATCCCTACCTGACCGCGCTGGCGATCGACGCGCTGGCGGCCGCGACCCGCCTCGGGCTGGCGAATGCCGCGGCCGACCAGGCGCTGGGCCGCGTGCCGGGCCACCTCATGCTCATGCTCGGCGCGACCCGCAGCCGGGACGGCGAAGCGTACGTGCTCGCCCACGTGGCCCCGCTGCTGGCGCTCGAGCACGGCGACGAGCGGTTCCCGGGACTCAAGGACCGGCTGGGCGAGTTGGCGACCTCCGTCTACACCGCCCGCGCCGAGCTGGGCGACGCCGCCCTGGCGCTGGCCGTGACCGGCGAGGTGGCGCTCGGCCGCCTCGACGAGGCGAAGGCGCTGTGGGCACGGCTGGAGACCCGGGCGCGCAAGGACGGCGCGGGGCTCTCGTGGCCCTCCGGCGACGAGGAGGGCTGGTTCGGCGAAGCGCACGAGAACACCGGCTACGCCCTCCAGGCGATGCTGGCGCTCGATGCCCACGACCCGCGCGCCGCGGACGTCGTGCGCTGGCTGGCCGCCCGCCGGCGCGGCGCCTACTGGCGCTGCACGCGCAGCACCGGTCCGGTGGCGATCGCGCTGGCGCGCTACCTCGAGGGGCACGCCGCCGAGATGAAGCCTGAGATGCGCCTGCGGGTGGAGTGGAACGGCGTGGTGGCACTGGAGCGCGCGTTGACCCCGGCCGACGTGTTCGGGGGGGCGGCGCTGCGCGTGGCCATCCCGGGTGCCCGGCTCAAGCCCGGCCCCAACACGCTCACGCTCACCCGCGACGGCACGGGCACGCTCTACTGGGCCTGGGAGGCCAAGGCGATGGTGCCGAGCCCGGGGCCGCCGAGTGGTGCCGAGAAGCGGCTC